>JADKJR010000026.1 GCA_016720925.1 Betaproteobacteria bacterium
TCAGCGGTTTGCTCGGTGGGGCAGCGTTGATGGCCATCGTCCCGCCGGGCATCCGCTCAGCGGCATGGGCAGCTGGTTCCGACGCACCGGAAAAGAAGGAAGTGAAGATCGGCTTCATTCCGCTGACCGATTGCGCGTCGGTGGTCATCGCCTCTGTCATGAAGTTCGACGAAAAGTACGGCATCAAGATCACGCCCTCGAAGGAGGCATCGTGGGCAAGTGTGCGCGACAAGCTGGTCAATGGTGAACTCGATGCGGCGCATGTTTTGTACGGTCTTATCTACGGCGTCCACACAGGCATTGGTGGGCCGAAAAAGACATGGCAATTCTGATGAATCTCAACCATAACGGCCAGGCCATCACGCTAGCCAACAAATTCTCCGAAAAAGGTGTGAAGGACGGGCCGGGCCTGAAGGCGTTTATTGACAAGAACAAAGCTGAATACACTTTTGCCCAGACCTTCCCGACCGGCACCCACGCAATGTGGCTTTACTACTGGCTGGCCACGTACGGAATCGATCCGTTCAAGGATGTGAAGAACATCGTGGTGCCGCCACCGCAAATGGTCGCCAACATGCGTGTGGGTAACATGGACGGCTTCTGCGTCGGTGAGCCGTGGAACAACCGCGCCATCTACGACAAGATCGGCTTCACGGCGGAGACGACGCAGGGCATCTGGAAAGACCATCCGGAAAAGACCCTCGGCACCACCGCCGAGTGGGTGAAACAGAATCCCAATACCGCGCGTGCGATGACGGCCGCCATTCTCGACGCGTCCAAATTCATCGACGTGATGGCCAACCGCAAGAAAGTGGCTGAGATCATCGCTGACAAGGCCTACGTCAATTGCCCGGTCGACGTCATCGACCAGCGCCTGGCAGGTGACTACGACAACGGCATCGGCAAGAAATGGAAAGACGCCGATTACATGAAGTTCTACAACGAGGGCACGGTGAACTATCCCTATCTGTCTGACGGCATGTGGTTCCTCCGCAGCACAAGCGTTGGGGGCTGCTGAAGGAAGACCCGGACTATCTCGCGGTGGCCAAGCAGGTCAACCAGATCGCGATTTATAAAGGACGCGGCAGCATGGCCAAGGTGCCGGTACCCAAGTCGGATCTGCGCACGTCGAAACTGATCGACGGTACGGTTTGGGATGGCAAGGATCCAAAGAAATATGCCGCCTCTTTCAAGATCAAAGCGTAATAAACGGCATGGAGTCACTATGAGCTGTTCAGCCAATGAAATCATTGTCGATACGATTCACCGCCGAATCCAGCTTGCCACGGCAAGCCGCCGAAACTCGCTGTTGCGGTCAAACCGGCGGGCAGCATGAAGCCTATCATCATGAAATGGACCATGATTTTCCTGCCGCCGCTCCTGGGTCTGCTGATGTTCGTCGGCATCTGGGCGATCGTCGCCAGTTCAAGCCCGAACCTCCCGGCCCGGGAAAGACCTGGGTATCGGCCGTGCAATTGTTCAGCGATCCTTTCTACCAAAAAGGACCCAATGATCAGGGCATCGGCTGGAACATTTTGGCCTCGCTGAAGCGCGTCGGTATCGGCTTCGGCATGGCGGCAGTGATCGGCATCCCGGTCGGCTTTTTGATCGGGCGCGTGGCCTTTCTCAACGGCATGCTCTCGCCCATCATCAGCCTGCTGCGGCCGGTGTCTCCGCTGGCTTGGCTGCCCATTGGCCTGCTGGTATTCAAAGCGGCGAATCCAGCCGCCATCTGGGTGATTTTCATCTCCGCCATCTGGCCGCTCATCATCAATACGGCAGTCGGCGTCTCTCGTGTGCCGCAGGATTACCTGAATGTAGCCAAGGTACTGGATCTCTCGCCGTGGAAAGTACGTTCAAGATTTTGCTGCCAAGCAACGCTGCCCTACATCCTCACCGGTATTCGCCTCTCCATCGGCGTGGCGTGGCTGGTGATTGTCGCGGCGGAAATGCTCACCGGCGGCGTCGGCATCGGCTTCTGGGTCTGGGACGAATGGAACAACCTGAACGTCGAGCACATCATCATCGCCATCTTTGTCGTCGGCATCGTCGGCCTGCTGCTCGAACAAATGCTGGTGTTCATCGCGAAAAAATTCAGCTACGAATATGTCAGTTAAGCCCGGGCTAACAGGAGCATCATGCAAAAATTTCTCTCCATCGAAAACGTCGGCATGGAATTCGACACCAAACGCGGACGCTTCGAGGCCTTGCGCGACGTCAATCTGCTCATCAAGCAAGGCGAATTCGTCACGCTGATCGGTCATTCCGGCTGCGGAAAATCGACCTTGCTCAACATGATCGCCGGCCTGCTCTATCCGACCAATGGCGTGATGCTGTTGTCCAACCGCGAAGTGAAAGGCGCAGGAACCGATCGCGCTGTGGTGTTCCAGAATCACTCATTGCTGCCGTGGCTGACCTGTTTCGACAATGTCCATCTTTCCGTTGAACCGCGCTGAAACTGGTGGGCCTGTCATCCGCCGAGCAGAAGCATCCCGGTGAAATTTCCGGCGGCATGAAGCAGCGCGTCGGCATCGCGCGCGCCATCGCCATGCAACCTAAGGTGCTGTTGCTCGATGAGCCGTTCGGTGCGCTTGATGCCCTCACCCGCGCCAAACTGCAGGACGAACTGATGGGCATCGTCGCTGAACTCAAGAGCACCGTGGTCATGGTGACACACGATGTAGATGAAGCGGTACTGCTGTCAGACCGCATCGTGATGATGACCAACGGACCCGCGGCAACGATCGGCGACTGTTGCCGGTGCCGCTGGCCCAAGCCGCGCGACCGTCTGAAGTTGCTGGCCGATCCGGCGTACCTGGATTGCCGCCGACAGGTGCTGGAGTTTTCTGTATCAGAAGCAATTGCGGGCGGCGGCGTAACCAGACCATGAACATAATGGCAAAAATGAAGCTGGTCGTCGTCGGCAACGGCATGGCCGGTATCCGTACCGTCGAAGAACTACTAAAGCTCACCCCCGACCTCTACGACATCACCGTCTTCGGCGCCGAGCCGCATCCCAATTACAACCGCATCCTGCTCTCGCCGGTGCTGGCCGGCGAGATGACCCTGCCCGACATCGTCCTCAACGACCTCGACTGGTACAAGAAAATAACATCCGCCTGCACACCAGCAAGAAAGTCGTCAAGATCGACCGCAAGGCGCGCGAAGTGATCGCCGACGACGGCACCCGCGAGCATTACGATCGCCTGCTGCTCGCCACCGGGTCCAATCCCTTCATCCTGCCGTTGCCCGGCAAGGATCTGGATGGTGTGCTGACCTATCGCGATATTCACGACACGGAAAGAATGATTGCTGCTGCCAGCCAGTATCGGGATGCAGTCGTCATTGGAGGAGGGCTGCTCGGACTTGAGGCCGCGAATGGCCTCAAGCTGCGCGGCATGAACGTGACGGTCGTACATGTGATGCCGTGGCTGATGGAGCGCCAGCTCGATCGCACCGCGGCCGGCATGCTGCAAAAGACCCTGGAAGCCAAAGGCCTGCAATTCCGGCTCGAAGCCAATACCGAAGCGTTGATCGGCGATGCCGACGATGGCAAAGGCGGCCGCGTGAAATCGGTCAAGCTCAAAACGGGCGAAGAAATTCCCGCGCAGCTGGTCGTGATGGCGGTGGGCATTCGCCCCAATACGGCGCTCGCTGAATCGGCGGGCTGCACTGTGAATCGCGGTATTGTCGTGAACGACACCATGCAGACTTTCGACCCACGCGTTTACGCCGTGGGTGAGTGCGTTAACCACCGCGGCATTGCCTATGGCCTGGTGGCGCCGCTATTTGAAATGGCCAAGGTTTGCGCCAATCATCTCGCGCTATATGGCATCGGCCGCTATGCCGGCTCGCTTACCTCAACTAAGCTGAAGGTAACCGGCGTCGATCTGTTTTCTGCCGGCGATTTTACCGGCGGCGAAGGCACCGAAGACATCGTGCTCGCCGACCCCGGTGCTGGCGTATACAAAGCCTCGTCATCAAGAACGACAAACTGATCGGCGCGGTGATGGTCGGCGATACGATTGACGGCACCTGGTTTTCAAGCTGCTGCGCGATGGCACCAATTTCGCCGCGATGCGCGACCGCCTGATGTTTGGCGAATCAATCTCGGCGACGCCGGGCATCAGGGCCAGAACAAGGCAGCGAGCATGACCGATACCGCCGAAGTCTGCGGCTGCAATGGCGTGTGCAAAGGCACCATCGTCAAGGCGATCAAGGAGAAGGGCTTGTTCACGCTCGATGAAGTACGCAAGCACACCAAGGCATCGAGTTCCTGCGGCTCCTGTACAGGCCTGGTCGAACAGATCCTGATGTTCACCGCCGGTGGCGACTATTCGGTTGCGCCAAAGAAAAAGGCGATGTGCGGTTGCACCGATCGCACCCATCAGGAAGTGCGTGATGCCATCCGCACGCAACACCTGCTGTCGATTCCGGATGTCTACCGATTCATGGAATGGCGTACGCCGAATGGCTGCGCAAGCTGCCGGCCCGCGATCAATTTCTATCTGCTTTCCACCTGGCCGCGCGAAGTGAAGGACGATCCGCAATCGCGCTTCATCAACGAGCGTTCGCACGCCAATATCCAGAAGGACGGCACCTATTCGGTGATTCCGCGCATGTGGGGTGGCGCGACCAACAGCGGCGAGCTGCGCCGTATTGCGGATGTGGTCGACAAATACAAGGTGCCAAGTGTCAAGGTGACCGGCGGCCAGCGCCTCGATTTGCTGGGCGTGAAGAAAGAAGATCTTCCTGCCATCTGGAAAGACCTCGACATGCCTTCCGGCCACGCCTACGCCAAGGCGCTGCGCACGGTCAAAACCTGCGTGGGCTCGGAGTGGTGCCGCTTCGGTACGCAGGATTCAACACGTATGGGGCAAGAACTCGAACGCGCACTTTGGCGCATGCAGGCACCGCACAAAGTGAAGCTCGCGGTGTCGGGCTGCCCGCGCAATTGCGCCGAATCCGGCATCAAGGATGTCGGCGTGATCGGCGTCGATTCCGGCTGGGAAATTTATGTCGCCGGCAACGGCGGCATCAAGACCGAGGTCGCGCAGTTTTTTTGCAAGGTCAAAACACACGAGGAAGTGCTCGAATATTCCGGCGCGTTCTTGCAGTTGTACCGCGATGAAGGCTGGTATCTGGAGCGCACGGTGCACTACGTCAATCGCGTCGGGCTCGACTACTGCAAAAAGAAGTGTCGATGATGCCGCGAATCGGAAAGCATTGTGGGAGCGTCTGCAGTTCGCGCTCGATGGTGAGCCTGATCCGTGGCATGAACCGGAGAAAGCGCGCGTCGATCTGAAGCAGTTCATTCCGATTGCGGTGGTCGCATGAGCTACATCGGCATCTGCAAACTGGACGATATTCCCAAAGTGCCCTGTGCTTGGCTCGCGCTGGATTTAATCGCGATGACGGCAAGGTGATCGCCATCTTTCTTCAATCAGCCGAGGACAAGGTGTTCGCTATTTTCCGCAGCGCTAGGACAAATGTCCGCACAAAGGCGGGCCATTGTCGCAAGGGATTGTATTCGGTGAATCGGTCGCCTGCCCGCTGCATAACTGGTGCATCAGTTTGAACGATGGTTGCGCGACGCTGCCGGATGTGGGGCAGGTGGAGAAGTTTGCGACGCGGTTGCGATGGCGTTGCGTGAACTCGATCCCGTGGTCGGGGGCGATGGTGGCGATGACTTGTGCGGCGGCGTAAACCGCATTCATGGCCATCACCCAAACCAAATCCACCTGCTGCTATTGCGGCACCGGCTGCGGCGTCATCATCGACAGCGACGGTGAAAAAATCACTGACGTTCGCGGCGACCCGGATCACCCCGCCAACTTCGGCAAGCTCTGCACCAAAGGGGCTCCACGCTGGCCCTGACGATGTCGCCGGTCGCGCTCGAGGCCGCGCGCGTTATCCGGAAGTGCGCAAAACAAAACAGCCGCGCACGTGCTGATTGGGACTCAACGCTCGATCACTGGCCGAGCGTTTCGCCAGCACCATTCGCGAACACGGCCCGGACAGCGTCGGATTCTACGTTTCCGGTCAGCTGCTGACCGAGGACTATTACGTTTTCAACAAACTCGCCAAGGGGTTAATTGGCACCAACAACATCGACACCAATTCGCGCCTGTGCATGTCCTCGGCCGTAACCGGCTACCAGAAAACGCTCGGTGTGGATGCGCCGCCGTGCAGCTATGAAGACATCAATCACGCCGAGTGCCTGTTCATCGCCGGCTCGAACGCGGCCTTTGCGCATCCGATCCTGTTCCGGCGCATCGAGGGGCGCGCGAAAAAATCCCGCGCTGAAGATCATTGTTGTGGACCCCCGCCGTACCGAGACCGCCGCCTATGCCGATCTGCATCTGGCGATTTTGCCCGGCACGGACGTGGCGCTGTTCCACGCCATGCTGCACGTGATGTTGTGGGAAGAGTGGATCGATCGCGATTACATCGCCGCGCATACCGAGGGCTTCGATGCGTTGCGCACCACTGTTCGCGAGATGAGCCCGGCCATCGCCGCCGAAATCTGTGGAATCAAGTCCGATGACATCGTCACCGCGGCGCGCTGGTTTGCACAATCGAAGACAACACTGTCGCTTTATTGCCAAGGACTCAATCAATCGACCAGCGGCACCGGCAAAGAATGCTTCGCTGATCAATCTGCATCTCGCCACCGGCCAGATCGGCAAGCCGGGCGCCGGACCGTTCAGCCTGACCGGGCAACCGAACGCCATGGGCGGACGCGAAGTGGGTGGACTGGCAACGACGCTGGCGGCGCATCGCGATATCGCCAATCCCGCGCACCGCGAAGAAATGACGCGGCTGTGGGGCGTCGATCGGATTTCCGATCGGCGGGGGCACACTGCGGTGGAAATGTTTGATGCCGCGAGGAAGGGCGAGATCAAACTGCTGTGGATCGCCTGCACCAATCCCGCGCAATCGATGCCCGATCTTACGCAGGTACAAGAGGCATTGCAGAACGCCGAACTTGTCGTGTTGCAGGAGGCTTATCGCAATACCGAAACCGGCGCATATGCCGACGTGCTGCTGCCCGCGACCAGTTGGGGCGAAAAGGACGGCACGGTCACCAATTCCGAGCGGCGCATTTCGCGGGTTCGTGCGGCAGCGCGGCCGCTGGAAGCGCGCCACGACTGGGAAATTGTTTGCCAATTTGCGCCGCGGCTGGAAAACGCCTGCGACCCGGCAAGCCGACCCTGTTTCCATTTGATTCACCCGAAGCGGTGTGGAACGAGCATCGTGAAGTGACCCGTGGCCGCGATCTCGATATCACCGGCATGAGTTACGCCATGCTTGATGCGCGAGGCCCACGCAACAATGGCCGCTGCCGACCGGTGCCTCCACCGGGACGGTCCGGTTGTACGCGGATGGCGTGTTTCCCACCGCCACCGGCCGCGCACAGTTCTTCGTCGAGCGCTACCAGGCGTGCGCCGAAAAAACCGATACGCGCTATCCGCTCGCCCTCACCACCGGGCGGCTGCGCGATCATTGGCACGGCATGAGCCGCACCGGCAACGTCGCGCGTTTGTTCGGCCACGCGCCGGAGCCAAGACTGGCGGTCAATCCGAACGACCTTTCGCGGCGCGGGCTGAAGGACGGCGAACTGGTGAAAATCGAATCGCGGCGCGGTGCCATCTACTGCCTGACCGAAGCTTCGGACGCGGTGCGTTCCGGCCAGGTCTCTTTGCCGATGCACTGGGGCAAACGTTTTCTCGGCGGACAGCACAGCGCCGGCGTCAACACGCTGACCATGCCGGCCTTCGATCCGCATTCGCGCCAACCCGAATTCAAACACGCGGCGGTAAAGGTCACGGCAGCAGAGTTGTCCTGGCACCTGACGGCGTTTGTGGCGCGTGATGGCGACGAGACCGCGTTGCTCGATGCGCTGCAGCCACTGCAGGGCGACGTCGCCTTTTTCAGCAGCGTGTTGATCGGCCGCGATCGTCCCGGTGTGCTGGTGCGCGCGGCGCATCATGGTGCGCCATCGGCCGCGTGGCTTGAATCGCTCGACCGTCTGCTCGGCCTCGATCGCGACATGGCGCTGCGCTACGAAGACACGCGCCGGGCCAGTTCGCGGCGCATGCTCATTGACGCCGACGTCCTGCGCGCGGTCCGGCTGTGCGGGAGCCGGGCGCCATCGAAAGCGGCGAATGGTTGCGCGAATGGCTGGTCGCCGAAAAGCCGGTGGCCGAGATTCGTCAGCTGTTGCTGTCGCCCGCCACCAATGCGCCGAGCGGATTTGTGTTGTCGGGCCAGGTCGTGTGCCAGTGCTTCAATGTCACCGAAGACACCATCACCTCGGCGCTGGGCGATATCGCCCGGCGAAGCCGAAAGCGCGCCACGCCGCACTGCAGGCGCAGCTCAATTGCGGGACTAACTGCGGGTCGTGCATGCCGGATTTGCGGCAACTGGTCGCACAGTTTCCGCCATGATCGCCGTGAAAAGCGTGAACCAGGCGGCACGATCGTCGTACGAAGGTGGACACGCTGTGATTTGCTCACCCTACAGCAAATTAACAAAGTCAAGCACTGGTGCGGCGTTTAGAGCACAAATGCCTGTAAAAGCCGCGCCAGTGCTGAAGAATGTCAGGGGTTTTGATCCGCATGCGGATCACCCGCGAGACAGCTGTCGGTTTATGGGACAGCGCGACCTGCAAAGTTAGGCAGCGCACGCCCGATCAGCGCATCAAACGTCGCCGATGGATGCAACGTCCCAAAAATTGCGAGACAGATGTTCGCCCAGCCGCGCCGCGCAGAATTCTTCGCCGACATTTGATTCGGCCATCACCAACAATTGCACCGCCTGCAATCCCACCGCCATCACTTCCACCAGCGCGCGTGACCGCAGTTCGATGTTGTCTTTGATGTCGAGATCCACGGCCAGGCGCGCCACGTGCTGATCAAGCAGGCGGTTCGCGCCCTTCACCAATGCAAATTCGGCGAACAGCGCGTCGCGCGTTTCGGTTCGCGATTGAGGGCGCGCACGCATCGAGGCATTGAATATTGCCGCTACCTTCCCAAAATGGAATTGGTAGCGCCCTGGCGCAACAGCCGCGCCAAGATGGATTCCTCGACATACCCCGCGCCGCCGAGGCATTCCTGCGCTTCATTGACAAAGGGCGTGCAGCGTTTGCATACCCAGTATTTGCCGATGGCCGTGGCGATGCGCGCGAACGCGGCCTCACGTGCATCCCGCCCCGACGCGTCAACCGCGCGCGCGACTCGCATGGTCAGTGCCAGCGCGGCCTCCGACTCCAGCGCCAGATCGGCCAACACGTTCTTCATCAGCGGCTGGTCGATCAGCAATTTACCGAACGCCGCGCGATAGTGCGCGTGGTGGATCGCCTGCACCAGCGCCTGGCGCATGACCGCCGCCGAGCCGATCATGCAATCCTGCCGCGTCAATGCCACCATTTCCAGAATGGTGGCGACGCCCGGCCTTCCTCGCCGACCAGCCAGCCAGTGGCGCCGTGAAATTCAACTTCCGAGCTCGCATTGCTCCAGTCGCCCAGCTTATTCTTCAACCGCTGGACGCGAATGCCGTTGCGCTTGCCATTGCCATCGTTACCGCCATCCGGCGCAAAGCGCGGCAACAGGAAACACGACAGCCCGCGCTCGGCCTGCGCGAGCACGAGGAAGGCATCGCACATCGGGGCCGACAGGAAGAATTTATGCCCGACCAGTTCGTAAAGCGCGTTTGTCCCACCAGCCGAAAGGGGAAAGGCACGCGTGGTATTCAAACGCACGTCCGAGCCGCCCTGTTTCTCGGTCATGCCCATGCCGATGACGTTGCCGCGCTTTTTCGGGGCGGAATCGAGCGGTTGTCGTAATCGATGGCGTTGATGCGCGGCAACCATTCCTGGCGAGTGCGGGTGCGTGGGCAAATACCGGCACCGAAGCATAGGTCATCGTCAGCGGGCAGCAGGTGCCCTGCTCGGCCTGGCCGTGCAATACATCAAGCCCGCGCGGCGACGTGGGCGCCGGCGGTGTCTGCGTGACGCCACGCGAAATTGGGCACGCCGTGGGCAATCCCCAGCTCCATCAGGCGGTGATACGCCGGGTGAAATTCGACTTCATCGAGGCGGTTTCCGTAACGATCGAACGGCTTGAAAACCGGCTTGTTCTCATTCGCGGCAAAGCTAAGTTCCATCAATTCGCCACCGGCAATCGGGCCGTAGGCCCTGGACCGCCGGCAATGCCCACGCGGCGCCTTCGCGCACCAGCGCCTGCTGCAGCGGTACATCGGTCGCGTACGCATCGTACGGCGTCAGCGGCGGCGCCTGGTTGGTGACCTCGTGGGTGATGAAGCGATCGCGAGAAGACATTCTGGTTTCCCTGTTTCCCATCGTCAGCATCTCTCGTGTGAAATCAATTGTCCGGATAGTTTAACGCCCGCGCCCGCCGTTTTCGTGGCGGCGCGCGGACCCGCCGGTAAAATGAGTCGGCATGACCACGACAAGGCCAACAGGATCGCTCGCAAATTACAGGAAAATACTGCCGGGAAATCCAGAATCGCGTTTATCGGCCTCGGCAACATGGGTGGCGCCATGGCACGTCATCTCATTCATGCCGGGTATCCGCTCTCGGTTTATGCGCGCCGCGCGGAAACCATGCAGCCGTTCGTTGCTCTCGGCGCACAAGCCTGCACGTCACCAGCCGACGCCGCGCGCGAAGCCGATTTCATTTGCACCAATGTAACGGCCACCGCCGATGTCGGGCAGGTGCTGCTCGGCGAACAGGGGTCATCCACGGCGCGATGGTTGGCGCCATCGTCTGCGATTTTTCCACCATCGATGTCCGCGAGACGCGCCGATTCGCTCGCGAGCTCGAGAGCAAGGGCATCGAATACCTCGATTGCCCCGTGTCCGGTGGTACACAGCGGCCGATGCGGCACCGACACTGACCATCATGGTCGGTAGGCGTGCGGACGTCTGGCGCAGGCGGAAACCGCTGCTGGAAAAACTCGGCACGAATATTTTTCACATGGGTGACGTGGGTTGCGGCCAGGTGACCAAGGCTTGTAACCAAACCGTGCAGGTCATCAACATTCAGAGCATCGCCGAAGCCATGCTGTCCGCAAGGAGAACGGTGTGGATTGCAACAAAGTCGTCGAGAGGCGTTGATGTCCGGATTCGCCGGCTCGAAGATGCTGGGATTGATGGGGCCGAAGATGGCCAATCGCGATTTCGCGGCGGGGATTGAGGCGCGCTTGCATCACCAAGGATTTCGGCCTGATCACCGACATGGCCGATCAGCAGGACCTGCCGATGCCGGCCACCCATCTGGTGTATGAGCAGTTGAACAAACTGATGCAACACGGGTTGGGGGACGATGGATACCTGCAACCTGTTGCGTGTGCTTGAGGAGGAAGAATGAATCTCTACCGGCTCCTGCAGCAGCGTGTCGCCGCCGGCAATCCGGTGCGCGTCGGTTTGATCGGCGCCGGCAAGTTCGGGTCGATGTATCTCTCCAGATTCCGCGCACACCGGGCATTCATTTGCTCGGCATCGCCGATCTCAATCCGGTGCGCGCGGCGGAGTCATTGCGGCGCGTGGGTTGGAAGGAAGAACAATTCGCCGCGCAGAATTTCAAGCAGGCGTTTGCCAGCGGCATCGCACGCACATCACTGACGATGCCCTGGCGCTGATCCGCAACCGGCATATCGAAGTCATCATCGACGCCACCGGCAGTCCATCCGCGGGCATCGCGCATGTGCTGGCCTGTTGCGAGCACAAAAAGCACGTTGTAATGGTGAACGTCGAGGCCGACGCACTGGCCGGACCATTACTGGCAAGGCGGGCGGCGGAGGCGGGCATTGTCTATTCGCTCGCCTATGGTGACCAGCCGGCGCTGATTTGCGAAATGGTCGATTGGGCGCGCGCCGCCGGATTCGAAGTCGTCGCCGCCGGCAAGGGCACCAAGTATTTGCCGGCGTACCATGCCTCGACGCCCGACACCGTCTGGGGCCATTACGGCTTCTCGGCGGAAACGGTGGCGGGCGGTGATTTCAACGCGCAGATGTTCAATTCATTCCTCGACGGCACCAAGAGCGCCATTGAAATGGCGGCTGTCGCGAATGCGACCGGACTGACGCCATCGCCGCGTGGCCTGGAATTTCCGCCGTGTGGTGTCGATGATCTGGCGCGGCGTGTTGCGACCAAAGCCGATGGCGGGCATTTGCATCATCGCGGGCAAGTGGAAGTCATTACGTCGGTCGAGCGCGATGGTCGGCCGGTGTTCCGCGATCTGCGCTGGGGCGTGTATGTGACCTTTGCCGCCGATACCGATTATGTTCGCCGATGCTTCAAGAATACGGGCTCGTCACCGACGACACCGGCAACTATTCGTCGATGTAAAACCGTTCCACCTGATCGGGCTGGAGCTGGGCATCAGTGTCGCCAGTGCGGCGGTACGCGGCGAGGCGACCGGTGCGCCGGATGGATGGCGCGGCGATTGCGTGGCAACCGCCAAACGAGATCTTAAGGCGGGCGAGATGCTCGACGGCGAGGGCGTTATACGGTCTATGGAAACTGATGCCAGCGGTTATCCAATCGGATCGGCGGGGTTGCCATCGGGCTTGCGCACAAAGTTAAAACTTTTGCGAGGCGTTGCTGCGGGCAAGCCGGTGACATGGGAAGACGTGGCCGTTGATTTGAAGAACGCGCGGTACGGTTTCGGCGCGAAATGGAGAAGACCTTCGCGCCGTGACCCGCAATTTGAATTAGAACGAGATGAAAAAAGACACCAAACTCACGCAACTCAGCCGCAAACCGGTCAACGATCCGCCCACCGTCAACATCCCGCTGCATCGCGCGCGTCCACCGTGCTGTTCGATCGATGGCGCAGCAGCACGAAATCCAGCGCGCTGGGAGGCGGATGAAGAAGTGCCGACCTACGGCTTGGTCACCATGCCGCAGGCACTCGCGCTTAGAGAACGCGGTGGCGGAACTGGAAGGCGGCTATCGCGCCATGACCTATTCGAGCGGGCTTGCGGCCGTTGGCGGCGCATTGCTGGCGTGCGTGAAACCGGCGATCACGTATTGATGCCGGACAGCAGCTACTATCCAGGCCGGCGTTTCGCGGAAAAATTCCTGACGCTTTCGGTGTCGCGCCGCATTTTACGATCCGTTGATCGGTGCTGCGGCATTCGTACGCTGCTAAAGCCAAATACCACAGTGGTTTATGCCGAGAGCCCGGGTTCGCATACTTTCGAAGTGCAGGATATTCCCGCCATCGCCAGGTTGCATGAGCACGGCGCCAGGGTCATCATGGATAACGCCTGGGCGACTGGATATTTCTTCGATGCGTTTGAGCACGGTGTCGATCTGGTGGTGCAGCCTGCACCAAATACTACGCGGCGCATTCTGACGTGCTGATCGGGCTCGTCATTGCCAATGAAGCTTGCTGGCCGCTGTTGAAGGAAACCACGCTGCACCTTGGGCAGCGTGCCTCGCTGGACGATTGTTTCCTGACGCTGCGCGGCATGCGTACACTGGGCGTACGGCTCAAGCGGCATCAGGAGAGTGCATTGCACATCGCACGGTGGATGCACGCACGCCCCGAAGTGAAGCGCGTGTTGTATCCCGCGCTGGAAAGCGATCCGGGCCACGCCTTGTGGAAGCGCGATTTCACTGGTGCGGCGGGCCTGTTCACGATTGAATTGAATCCGTGCACGGACACACAACTCGCGGCGATGATGGATCACTATGAATTGTTCGGGCTCGGTTATTCGTGGGGCGGTTTCGAAAAAGCTCGCCGTGACCGCGCGCATCGCGCGTGAAGCGGGCGGCCGTTGCCAGACGGGCGATTGGTGCGTTACAACATCGGGCTGGACGATCCGGATGATTTGATTCGCGATCTTGAGGCGGGGTTTGAGCGGTTGCGGAGTGGATAAATTGAGAGCTGTCGCCCCGGACTGAGTCCGGGGCGACAGATTCATTTGCACTTGCAATCGCGCGAGAAACGAGAAACGAGAAACGGGAGCACAAACCACATGACCCGCGCAGCCGCCATCCAGTCCGCTGAACAATATTTCGACAGCCAGCAGTTTCACGCCGACCTCGCGCGCCGCGTGGCGATTCCGACCGAGAGCCAGAATCCCGATCGCAAGAATGAATTGCAAGTCTATCTGCAGGGCGAACTCACCACCTCGCTGCAAGCGCTCGGTTTCGATTGTCGCGTACGAAAGCCCTGCCAGCAAACGCCTTTCCTGATCGCCACCCGCATGGAAGGCGACAAGCTGCCGACCGTCATGAGTTACGGCCACGGTGACGTGATTCGTGGCCTCGAGCCACAATGGCGCGCCGGCCTGAACCCCTGGCAAATGCAACAGGAGGGCGCGCGAATTTACGGACGCGGCACGGCCGATAACAAGGGCCAGCACACGATCAACCTGGGCGCGCTGAAAAGCGTACTCGACACGCGCGGCAAGCTCGGCTTCAATGTGAAACTGCTGTTTGAAACCGGCGAAGAAATCGGCTCGCCGGGGCTGGACGCGTTCTGCAAGGCGCACAAGAATGAGCTGAAGCCGATATCACCATCGCCTCCGACGGGCCGCGCCTGAAGCCGGATCGCCCGACCATTTTCCTGGGCTCGCGCGGCGTGATGAATTTCGATCTCACCGTCGATTTGCGGCCCGGCGCACATCACTCCGGCAATTGGGGCGGATTGATCGCCGACCCCGGCATCATCCTGAGCCATGCCATCGCCAGTATTACCGACCGCAACGGCGCGATCCGCGTGCCGGAATGGCGGCCAGCCGATATTCCGCGGCCGTCGCGGGCGCTGAAGGATTGTGAACCTTCTGGAGGTGACGATTCCCCGGAGATCGACATCGACTGGGGCGAGCCGGGGTTGTCTCCCGCCGAGCGCGTGTTTGGCTGGTCAAGTTTTCCATACTCGCCATGAAAGTCGGTAATCCGGATTTTCCGGTGAATGCAATTGCCGGAAAAGCGTGGGCACGCGGCCATCTGCGTTTCGTGGTGGGGATCGATCCCTACGATGTCGTGCCGGCGTTGCAGCGCCACCTGATCCGCGAAGGCTTTTCGCAAGTCAGCGTCACGCCCGCACGCGAAGAACCGATGCACGCCACCCGGCTCGACCCGGATTCCAGATGGGTGCGCTGGGCGGTTGCCAGCATCGCACGCACCACCGGAAACAGGCCGCGATCCTGCCCAATCTCGGCGGCTCGCTTCCCAATGAAGTATTCGCCGATACGCTGGGCCTGCCGACGATATGGATTCCGCACTCCTATTCCGCGTGTTCGCAGCATGCACCGAATGAGCACATGCTTGCACCAATTGCGCGCGAAGGTCTGCCATCATGGCCGGGATTTTCTGGGATCTTGGGGAAGCTTTACCGGAATAGAGAGGCGGCGACATGTTGGCCGCGCGGCGCAGGAATTGCTTGTAATGGAAATGGACCTTCTTGAACCTGCGCACATGAATCTCATTATCCGCCCCTCCCGCGACGAAGACGTGCCGGCCTGTTCGGCCATTTACGCCGACAGCGTCGCCGCCGAAACCGCCTCCTGGGAGTACGACGCCCCCAATGTCGACGAGTTCGATCGCCGGCGGGGCGACGTTCTTGCCAAAGGGTTTCCCTACTTCACTGCATTGCTGGACGGAAAGGTGGCCGGGTACAGCTACGCGAGTTCATTCCGGGCGCGCGTGGGTTACCGGTTCGTGGTCGAGGATTCGGTCTACGTGCTCGACGAGCTGAAAGGTCGCGGCATCGGCAGGCGGTTGTTGATGGCGCTGATGGACGAATGCACCAGACGCGGCTTCCGCCAGATGATCGCGGTAATCGGCGACAGCGCCAATCTGGGGTCGATCAAATTGCACCAAGGCTGTGGGTTCCAGACGTGGCTGCTGTTCAAAGGTATCGGCTACAAATTCGGGCGCTGGCTCGATAGTGTGCAGATGCAGCGGGAACTGGGCGAGAGGGCAACGCGCCACCAAGGTGAAACTCAGCACTGGCGCGCATTCCAGGACAAAACGTCCGGAAAGCCGCGTCAGTGCTAGCGTTTATGCGGTCTTGCTGCCGATTCCTTCAGGAGCGTTTGGGCCAAGCACACGAATGGGCGAACATTCGACGATTGGCGTCGCGGACGTTGATCGATTGACAAAGTTGATGCGAATTGCTTGCTCTTATGTGGAAGTTTCTTCCAGCGTCCCGTTAGCCAAAGACGCAACCGAAGACAACGGCACGGGCTTTAATGGTGCGCGAATCCGGTACGCGCCAATCTCAGACGGTGGCTTGCAGAGTTCGCCCGCGAGTATTTGCGTAACACCAATGCCGCAAACGCGACCTTGGCATGGCCCCATGCCGCAGCGGCTGAAGAATTTGGTCTGGTTCGGCCCCTGACAACCCAGGCGCGCCATCTCACGGATGCGGCCGGCGGTGACCTCTTCACAGCGGCACACGATGGTATCGTCGGCAGGCGTGTTGATCAAATCGGGCGGCCGGTACAAAGCATCGAGGAACGGACGAATACGCAGTTGCTTCGCCAGCGCACGCCGTGCCAATGATGCGCGCTGGTCACCGCTCGGCATCAGACAGACGCTGCATGGCGTGAGCCGCACCGATCGCGGCATTGGCGCCGCTGGCTTCGGCGGCCAGCGCGCCGGCAATCGACGTGCCGTCGCCAGCCATGCGAAACCCTGCCAGCGAGGTTTGTCCCCAGGTATCCACGCGCGGACGCCATGCAAGCTGCGGATTGTCCCAGTCGTGCTCCACACGCAACAGGCGGCTCAAGTGCGTATTCGGCACGACACCGTGATGCAGCAACACGATACCCGCATCGATGCGAGTGCCCGGCCACCTGATGTGATCAGCAATCCTCGGCTTGGCTACCTTCGACGCGCGGGATCCGTCGCTTGTGTGAAATGTGGAATGCCCGCACTTCGGAGACGCCACATCATCTGCAGCCCTTTGAGCAAGTAGGCCGGAACAGTGAGTGCGGCAGGCAGATGTCGCAGTGCGGCGATTCGGTTGGCGGAAGGTGAAGTCTCGACGATGCCCGCAATGTCAGCGCCGGCGTCGATGAGCTGACAAGCCACCAGCAGGAGCAAGGACCACCTCCCCGCTTCCACCGGGCCCGACGGAATGGATGCCCGCACTCTTCAGGGCGATCTGCGCCGCACCGCATTCAGCACGCCCGGCGATATCCAGCCGGGAATCGGCGAGGCGCGTTCCAGGGCGCCGGTGGCGGCGATCCAATTGTGGCGCTCGCACCTGGAAAGATCGGCCATCCTGCAAAGCCGTCACCGTCCGGGTCACGCGCCACATCCCACACGAGCGCGCCGTGCCGGACTTCCGCCAGATTGTGCCGCTGCCCAGCGAGTGACAGGCCGTGCGAAGTATTCAGGCCCGAGCAAGGCGGCGACATTCGCATCTGCCGGGAGACGTTTCGGTAGATTTGTCCACCCGCACTCGGCTGCTCATCGAGCAGCGGCGTCTTCAATCCAAGCGACGCGGCGGTGCATGCCGCGGCCATGCCCCGCCGGACCGGCACCGATGACAATGAGGTCGTGCGTCATACGCCGCCCTCCACCCGTCGTGCCACGCAGTCGGCAATCGCACCTGCATCCCCCGCCCGCGCCTCGACCATACACGATTGCACGTTCTGCCCGGCCGTCGACTTCCACCAGGCAGTCGAAGCAAACGCCATCAAACACAGCGGTCCGCGCGGCGCTCTCCGGATACGGGGTTTGGCGAAATGCCACTACGCCCGCCATTCATCAGCGCCATGCGCCAGCGGCGTGTCGCCGTAGCGCGCCTTGATGGCGCGCGAATCGACAAAAGTTCGATTGCGGATCGTTTGGCGGCAGTGTTGATCGGCTTAAACATTGAAACGCTCCGCCGGAAACCACGGATCTCAACCGGCTCCACCACCGCCAATCAGTCTGCAAGCGGTCCCGGCATGCTGCGCGGCCAGTGTGATGCCGCTATGACAAGTAACGACGAAGGCGCCGGGGCACTCGCTCGACGCCTGGTAAATCGGAAAGCCGTCAGGACTCATGACCCGCAGCGCACCCCAAATTACGCACAATGTTACGTTTGCCAGCAAAGGAAAGCGGCGTATCGCGCGGTCGGCGATGCGCGCCAACTGCGCGAGCGTGGTGCAATCGTCAAGCCCACGTCCTCCTACGAGTCGCCGATCTGCACGACGCCTCGCCGGTTTGCCGCACATGCAGCGATGGGTGGCGCAAGAATGGTTGCACGCGCTCGCTGACCAGGATCTGCCCCGATTGGGCTTCACCGGCGCCTGCCAGGACTACCAATGGCGCGAGCGCCCGTTGCCCAGCCACTGCGGCGAGTACAACCTTATCCCCGCCGTGATCGATGCCGCCGGCGCGCATGGAACTGGCCTTGCCGTCGCGCGACGTTCTCGATGTGGACGCCGGCGCACAGCTCACCACCAACGATTCGAAAGCCCTGCACCAACGCCCGCAACAGCCGCAGCGGGTTGATATGACCATCCATCGGACAGAACACAGCTCCAACAACCGAAGGTCCGATGTGCGGCGACAGTGCGCGCACACACCAGCGTGATCGAGAAATTGCACCGAACGGATATTCGCCGCCGATTTCTGCTCTCACGGTGGCGAGATCGGCAAACGCGCGCAACCAACTCGGCGTCGTTTACGCACATCGTCATGCCGCCTATCTGCGATAACTCGACATCGACGCCGGTGCGCTCCGGGCAAGTTCCCGCGCGAAACGGGCCAGCGGCGCGCCGCGGCAGTGCTCCATCGAGCATAAGCCGGATTACCGTGGCCCTTGCACTGCACCGCTACGAGGCCGAAATTTCCGCGCGCGGCTCGAAAGGCGTCGTCCGCCTTCGTCGAGCAGTCGCACACGCTCACCGGCACGCGTGAGTCCGCCGGAGCGTCCGCCTTGCCCACCACACACCGCCGCCGATGACCAGCGTGTCGACTTCGTTTGGGGACCGGTCTACGATTCGCCCGACAGCACGCGATCGAGCCCGTAGAAGCGGTCGAGCACGATCATCAACACCAGTGTCAATACGATCAACACGGTGGAAATGGAAGCGAGCAGCGGATCGATCGTGTGAGCGATGTGGTGATACATCTTTACCGGCAGCGTCTCGGTCGTAGCCGACGCAACGAAGATCGACATCGTCAATTCGTCCAAAGCTGTTGATGAATGCGAGCCAGCCGCCTGCGACGCCTGGCAGGATCAATGGCAATTCGATGCGGCGGAACACCGTCCAGCCCGATGCGCCAGCGATTGCGAGGCCTGCGCGATACTGCGATCAAACCCGGTGGAGCCGCCAACTCCAGCCCCAGCACGTAGGGCAACACGATCACCGTGTGCGCCGCCGTCAGGCCCCACGGTGTGCTCGAACCACCGATCTGCGTGGGAATCGCAGCAACGCGATGCCCAGTACCACATGCGGCACCATCAACGGCGACAGCAGTAGTCCCTGCAACGCATCCCGGCCCGGAAACCGGTGCCAGGCGGTCGCCATGCCGGCCGGCACCGCGAGCAGCGTCGCCAGCGTAGCTGCCGCCGCCCCAAGCCCGAGGCTGCGCCAGAATGCGGTCACGAAATCGGATGCGTCGGCGATCGCGCGGTTACCAGCGCCACGATGCCCTTCGAACGGCATCGCGATGTGGCCTGTCGGTGAGCGACACCAGCGCCACCATCACCAGCGGCGCCAGCATAAACGCCGTAGACATCAGGTGGAACGCGAGCAAGATGCGTGGCGTGTTGCTCACACCAAACACCTGCTCGTATGGCGCTCGATATGGCGGTTCTTACGCCCATCCGACACGCCCCGCTCGATCAGCACCAACACCAGCGCCAGCGCCGCACCCAGCAGCCGGTTGGAGTTACCGAGAAATTCGTCATAGATGGTTGTTGCCACGACCTTCTGGCGCCGGCCGCCAATGATTGCCGGCGTGGCAAAGGCACTTGCCGCCAGCGCGAATACAATCAGCCCGCCCGAAAGTACGCCAGGATCACCTGGGGGAACACGATGCGCCACATCACCGTGGGCAATCCGGCGCCCAGACGATTCAGCTGCCTGCTCGGTAGCCGCGTCCAGCTTCTGCAACGAGGCCCATACCGCCAGCACCACAAAAGGCACCAGCACATGCACCAGCGCGACGACCACGCCGGTGAAGGTGAACATCATTTTCACCGGCTCGGTCACCAGGCCGCTGCCGGCAGAATCTGTTGATTACGCCTTCGTTGCCCAACAATACGGCCCACCCAGCGTACGCACCACCACCGAAATCAGCAATGGCCCGAGGACGACCACCAACGACACGGCGCGCCAGCGCGGGCGACAGGTGCGACAGCACACAGGCCTCTGGCACGCCAATGACGATGCAGATCGGCGTGACCAGCCCGGCCATGCCTGAGGTGCACGCGAAGATGACGTTGAAAATACTCGTCACGCGCGGTGTGAGCGTAGTTGGCAATGGTACAGGCCCTCGCCGACGCCGGTGGACGATGAGAATGGATACAGGCTCAGCGACAGCGTCAGCACCATTGGCAGTGCAACAAAAGCGATCATCGCCAGCAGGCCCGGCGCCGTCAGCCAGTACGGCAGCAGGTTGCGTGGCTCGTTCATCATCACCGACCGCGCGGACCGTCTCGCGCGATGGCTCGCCGACCGGAAGTGAGAGCCCACTTCGTCACCCCTTCGGCAGCTTGCGGCAAACCGACGTTGGCTGCGTCACCTGCACGACGCCGAGAGTGGTGTATCGACCTGGAAGAGCCAATGGTTGCCTAAGACACGCGCGCCGACTTGGCACGGCCGCGCACCGGTGCACCGTTAGCCGCGGCGAATTCCAGCTTTTCGGGCGGACGAAAGTAGCAGTCGACCTCGCCTGTGGCGCTGCCTTCTCCGCGGCGGGCGGTGGCCTTGAGCCTCAACCGCTTCACTGATCTGCGCACCACCGGTCCCGACCTTCAATGACGTTGACCCTGCAGAAACGTGGAGAGAAGAAAACGGCCGATTGGGTTCTCGTACATTTCGAAGGGCGTCCCCCTTGTCTCAATACGGCCCCTGTTCATCAGCACCACACGCGGTCGGCGAGCGTCATAGCACACCAGCCTGGTCATTGCGTGACCATGATGGTGACGTGATCCCGACCGCGTCGCTGCAGCGCCACGCAGCTCGATCTGCATTTCCTCAGCGCAGCTTGGCATCCGAGCGCACCCATCGGCTCATCTGGAAGCAACACCGGCGGCTGGATGACGAGGGCACGCGCCAGCGCTACCCGCTGACGCTGACCGCCGGACAGTTCGCGCCGGAAAGCGTCAGCCATCGGTGTAAAGGGAATGCTGCCAGTTCCAGCGTGTCGGCTACGCGTTGGCGCCCCTCGTTCACGGCAACGCTGCGCATCTCCAGTCCGAACAGAGAGCATTTGTCGACCACGCTCATTTCGGGAAACAAGGCATACTTCTGGAATACGATGCCCAGCCCTCGCTGACTGGGCTTGTCGTGGGTGATGTCGCGGCCATCGAGAACAAAATCTGTCCGCGCGTGGGCGGCGGCGTGAAGCCAGCGACCATTTGCAGCGTGGTCGTCTTGCCACGAGCCGACAGCCCCTGAGCAGGCCACACGAACTCCCCTTCGTCCACCGACAGGCTGAAGTCGGCGACGGCGGTAACGTCGTCGTAGCATTTGATCGAGGCCCTGGGAGTTCGAGGAAGGCGGATAGTGTTGGACTCAGCGCCAGTTGCCGCCCCGCAACGAATCACTTCTCGACCGCGCGGATTTCCAGCGGTTGGTCCATTCGGCGCGCTTGGTGTTGATGATGTCGTAGTTTGGCGAGATCAATGCGGTGACCTTCTCGGGACCAGAGAAACGACTTTCTTCGCCACATCCAGCGCAATCTTCGCCAATCTTGTTGACCGGTCCCCAGCCGAGCACGTTAGCCATATGCGTCCCTACCGTCTCGCAGACCATGCTGCAGGAATTGCTGTCCCACCGCGTTTGCGGCGCGCCTTCGACCGCCACGGCCGTCATAGGATGACCACTGCGCCTTCCCCTTTGGGTAAACAGATTCACGACCGGCGCGCCCCTGGTCACAACGGACTGCACCCGGCCATTGCCCCACACCGCCAGCGCGCCTTCGCCGGTCTGCATCATCTGCGCCATCTTGCCGGGCGAGGGTTCCCAGGCAAGCCCATTCGGCCGCCACTTTCTTCGTCATGACGTCGAAGCCCTGGCTCGATATTGGCCTCGCCACCGCCATTGGGAGTTTGGCCATCCCCACCAATGTCAACAAACCGTAGCCGTTGGTGATTGGCGGCGGAATCACCACCTTGCCCTTGTAATTTAGGGATCGGTGAGGTCGTTCCAGGAGGTCTGGAGCGCCAGCCGTTCCTTTGGCGAAGATCTCCTTGTAAGCGAGCCCGGTGGCGATGAAGGCGATACCAGCGGATTTGTCGCCGACCATGCGCGCGATGAGATAGAGCTCTTGATTGACCCGGCGTCCTCGACCTTTGTGCACAGGCCCTGCGCCGATCCGCCTGGTACATCAGGCCATCGTCGATCAAGGCGACGGAAATTTCCTGCTTGCCCTTTGCGCCTGCAACCCCCCGGCGAGATGTCGGTGGAATTGCCGGAGACATAAACAGCCTTAGTGCCGGTCTTCGTTTCCAAATGCCGGGATGATGGTTTTCCTTGAACAGCTTTTCGGTCCCCCGGCCATGATCCGCCAGCGTATATGTCTCGGCGGCGTGGGCACTGAAGGATGCGGCCATGACGGCAGAACACATGAGGTGGAAGTTTTGCGCATAACGATCTCCGTTTTGGTTCAACAGGCAGGAAAGAGCCTTTTCAATAGAGGAAGACCCGCGCTGACCTGGCAAGTGTATTCTTCGCAATATTATCAGTTGAACAGGTAAACTTTTGGCCTGTATATGCCAAACTATTGTGTCAAAAGCGGAACTCAATCTGCGGCATATCGAGGGCCTTTCGCGCCGTGATGTTGACGGGCAGCGTGGTTGGGGCGGCGCGGCTGATGAGCGTGACGCAGCCGGGTGTCCAGCCGCACCATCAGCCTGATGGAGCTCCGGATCGGCTACGCGCTGTTTAACGAACGGCGCGGACGGTAATCAGTGCCGACGCCGAAACCGATGCGTTATACCCGCGAGATGCGAACATCTCTACGGCGGCATCTGAGCGCATCGGTCAGGTGGCACAGGACATCCACTTCCAGCGTGCCGGCGCCTTTGCAGATTGCCACGTTACCGGCGCTGGCGCAGTGGCTGGTACCGCGTGGCATCACCCGATTTCATTTATCTACGCGTCCCAATGTGACCGTCTTGTCCAGAGCCTGCCTTCCACGCCAGATCATGGAACTGAGTACCGACACGGCAATTCGACGTGGGTGTGGTCGAGTTGCCGGTTTCGCGACCGGCGATCGAGGTCTGAAAACCATTCGACCCGGTGCAATCGATGGCAGTAATGCCCGCCAGCCACCGCCTGGCTAAGAAAGCGAGATTTCCCTGAAAGATCTTGATGGCAGACGCATGGTGCTGCTTTCGCAGCATAGTTACGTGCCTTTATCAGATCGTCCTTTTCAAACTGGGTGTGGCGCCAGACGTGGTACCCGAAACACAAGTTCGTCAATCGCCTGTGCGTTGGTCGCGGCGGGCGCGGGGATCACGCTCGTGTCGAGGTGGACAGCGGTTCCGTTTACCGGCCCGGACCTGGTGGTGCGACCGGTTAAGGAAACCATCGAGTCGCGCTACGCGATTATCTTTCCGCAACTCGCGGTGCGCCAGACGCTGGCGGAGGCGTTTTGCGCAAGACTTTGCGGGAGGAGATTCGCCGGGCGGATCACGGGTGAAGTGCTTTCAAAATGCCAAAGTCAAGCGTGGACGGGGCTACGGGCAAAAACGTCAGGAAGCGGCCGCCAATGCTGGTGTTTTTGCAAACCGTATCCAGCGCCCCTTGTAGCGAAGATTGGCCCCATGGCCCGGGAGAATGCGTCCCATCTGCTGGCGGTCTCGCCATAGGTAAGTGTTGCACTTCACCGCCTCAACAATCCTCTCGACCACCTTCCTGCCAGCTGTCCACGGCGCGATCAATTCAAGTAGCCCGGCATTGTCGAACGTGACCAGCTCGATACTTTCGCCTTTCCCTTTTGCCTGCATCTGGTAACGCAGGCCAATGGCTGGCGGCACGATGCCGTCATACACGCCATGTATCAAGATCTGCTTCACGCCCAGCGCTTAGCATCTCCGAGGGCGATTTACCGCGAAAAGTGTGCTGGCCGCGCCACCAGAAGCGCGCGACCAGCCGTGTCGACCAATTGCGCGATCGTCGTATCTCCACACGCATGCGCGCCGGCGCAGGCAGAATGCACTGGGTAAGGAATCGCCGCGATGCCGACGATCGCCTTGAAATTCACCGTCTGTTCGCGCTTGGGCAAGCTGCCCGCAGGAATCCGGTGCTGCGCTGGGAGCCATAACGCGAGATGTCCGCCGGCGGAGTGTCCCGTAACGACCGCGCGGGACAAATCCAGTTTGAACTTGCCTGCCCGCTCGCGCAGATGGTGACGCCATTCGCGATATCGTTGAACGAGCCGGGATAACCACCACCATTGTGGCCGACGCGTCGATAAGTAAGGCTCCACACCCGCGACACCGTGCTTGCGCGCAAATCATCCGCCAGGAAGGCAACCCGAGTTTCAGCCCCAGCAACTCCGCAAGCCAGCAGCCGCCGTGAATCAGCACGACCACCGGTAGGGCCCTTTGAGGCGCCGGACGGCAGCCACAGCTCACCGTATTGCAAAGCATCCTTGCCGTACGCGATCTTGTGATTCGGGCGTGTAGTGACCAGCCCAGGTCTATCAAGAATTTTCTGGAAGGTCAGCGATTGCGATTCCGCGGAGGCACTGGACATGGCGAGCAATATAGCAAGAAAGAATGTAGCCCGTTGCCTTGGTTATCGGGTGATGACGGCGGGATCATCGCCCGCGACTGCCAGCCTGTAACCAGTATGCGGCGATGCGCAGTCAGGGGCCAGTTTTCGATTCGTCGCGCAATGCACCCGTGTTCCCTATTTGTGCCAGCCTTCAATGTGGCTCGGCTTGCCGGCCTGCCCCCAGGTGCTCGGCTTTCGCCATCTCCGCTTCCGGGTTAGAATTGCCACGCCAGGCCATATCAGCCTGACCGACCTCGCACATTCGTTTCGTTTCCTGCTGGCATTCTGCGTATTGCTGGCTGCGAGTATTTATTGCTGCGCCTGCCGCGACTGCGGCCGAGCCTTCAGTGGATGAAATATGGTCGATGCGCTGGCCGCGAAGCAAGCGCCAGGAACCGCCGGCGGCATTCCAGATGCCACGAAGCCTCGGTAGCAAGCCAGCCGCGCCCGCCGCACCCGCGGCGGGAGACAGCTCAGGCCGTACGGTTTGAATTTGCCTCAGCGAAAATCAATTGCGGAAAGCCGCGAGTTGTTGGCCAGGCTCCAGTTTCCGCGATATGAACGCGCCCGCGCTCGCGGACGGCGCTTTCGCATCGAGGGGCACCTCGATGCGAGTCGGTGATCCGCAGGTCAGCCTGCGTTTGTCCGAGCAGCGCGCGCAGAATGTGAAGCAGTTTCTGGTGAGCAATGCCGGTGCTGAACGTGGCGCGGCTGGCGGCGATTGGCAAACCCACCGACGATCCGTGCGACAGTGCCAATCCGCATGCGATGGTGAATCTGACGAGTGGTGGTGGTGGCACTGGATGATCCGGCGTCGATTGGCAGCGCGTCACAGCCGTCGCAAGCAATTGACTCGCCAGCCGGGCCGAAAACCGGATCCGTGAAGGCCGGTGCCGTCCAGCGATTACGGGGCGAAGTGTCGGTGACCACGCGCCAGCAAATCGCTCGCGATTGATTCAGGCGATGCATTGCGGGGGAGGATACGATATCGACCGCTGCCGGTGCAACAGTGGTGGTGCAACTCGACGACGGCGCGAAGTTGCTGGTACGGCCCGGCACCAAAGTCATTTTGACGCCAGGTAGAAAACGCGGAAAGCGCATTCGACAAACTGAATCCCGCCATCAGACTTTGTGATCGCCACGATCCGCTACGGCCCGACCGGTTTGGTCGGCGAGTCCCGGCCGGACGCGATTGCGCTTCAAAACGCCGGTCGCCACCATCGGCATCCGCGGCACCGACTTCGATCTCGTCCCCCCGCCGGAGGCAGAAACGGCGCGCGGGAATTGGGCACCTATGTCCGCGTCAATACAGGCGGGATTGAACTCGCCGGCAGCGACAGGTCGAAGGTCGCTCGCTGGCGCCAGATGAGCAGGCTTTCGCCGCGCCTGGGGGGCCAAAACTGAGGGCGGCGGTCGGCGCGCCCGCGGCGTTAAAACTGGAGGCGCCGGCGGTGTTTGCCAGCGGCGAACTGGATTCACTGCTCGGGGCGCGATAACGGTTCCACGGCAACGCAGAATGCTCCTTGCCCGTTTTCCATTCGGCGAAGAGCTGTCGCTTGGATCCTGCCAGATTGCGACAGGGTCAATCCCAGCACCTTGCAGCATACAACGCCGCAGTCGCGTGAATCCGGTTCCTGGATGCGGTCACGCAATCCGACGGGCGCCAGTAGCCCCAATATCCGCGCCGATACCGGCGAGCAACTGGTGCGCCGCATGTTCGATCGTTTAGCTCAGCATATTGAGACGTGACCAGTTCTTTTTCCGGCGTCGGCAGTGGCGAGGGCCGCGGCCTCGTTGCTGCCACGCTGAGCGAGACAAGGCGTTTTCATGCCGGGCGAGGTTCACGCAGACCGTTGCGGTACCGCGGTAGATTTCCGCTTCGAACCGCTCGGTGGCGGCCTGCCAGAAGCTCGCCGGGGTTGAATTTGCAGGGATACCGAAACGTGCCGGGCTGCATCCAGCTTTTGAATGCTGGAGAAGCTGGTAGGTGGGGCGGCTTGTTTGCATCAGCGTGGCATACGCCACATACCAGATACCCGCCTTGAGCACCAGGCCAAGCGGCTTGATGATGCGATCTTTCGTCCCGTTCCAGCTCTCATGTGAGTCCCACCGCGCGCTGATGCCAGACCGCGTTCATACCGCCTGCAAATGCACCGGCAGTGTGGCGGCTTGATACCAATCGATGGGGTCGATGTGCAATCCCGCGCCGACGCGCAAGACGTTCTCGCGCGGCGATATGGGAACCGCCGTTAGCATCTTGAGAGCACGCCGACGCCGAGGCGCTGCCCAATCCCAGTTCAGTGGCGGCGGCGGGAAGGCCTGCCAGAAACAGTGCCTGCGCTTCCGGGTTGGAGTGAGCCCGGGTCAAATCAGCGGTACTCCAACCTTCGCGTAGCTGAAAGCCGCCGTCTCGCCCGCGGTCTGACCACCCCCGCGCCCGCCGCCGAAAGCTGGTCGATATCGGCGCAGGATAGTTCGCACCGACACCTCCAGGTCGGCGGCAAGCACCGGCGCGCTCATACGGCCGCGCGTCTGCCAACAGCATCATGATGGCGCAATCGACTGGCACGCATTTTTCATCGTACCAGTAATACCGCTGACATCCGGTGTCATGTATCCCGCTTTATGCTGCCGCTCACCAATCAAACAGGAGTCCACATACTGCCGCCAAATGCAACCAACACATCTTTCTTTTCAATCCGCGCCAGGCATCATTGCGGCCATTTTCATCTGAGCCGTTACCGTTATGTCCAGCCAATCTGCCGCAGCGAACAAAATTCCTGGTGCCTATCTGACCGAAGCGGAAGGTTTACCTTTCTCGACGGCAACTGGCATGGTGTCCAATCGAAAAATGAAAGAGGCAGGGCAGCATCCGCGAAGAATGGATCGGTTTCGAACAAAGGCGAAATTCGCCACGCTGCTTGACGGGCTTGTCAGCGTGGAAGAGCTGCGAAACGACAAGGGCAGGCCATTCAGCAGTACCATACGGACCTTTGACCGCGAAAAACGCACCTGGTCCTGACGCCTACCTGGGTCTCGGCAGGCACGGGCGTGCTGCAACTGCCGGCACATGGCCGATTTATCTGACGACGTCAGCGCGTGGATGCCTCGGAGGTCATCGGCGACGGGTGCTGCTTGCGCGCGGAGTATTCGGGCGTATCTCGAAAAAACGAGGTGACGTGGGGAGGCGCTCGACTCGCAAGATGGCGAGAAAACCTGGATGCTGACGCGGAAGATGCGGTTCAGGCGCGTCGATGAAAATGGCAAGGCCGTCAAATGACGCCAACGCGCCAATCAAGTGCCGGCGACTTCGATTTTTCATCGGGCGCTGGCGCGTCAGCACACCACCAGGCTGAACTTACGCCTCGTCCCGGTTGCAATGAGTGGATTGAATTCACGGGCACATCGGTCGCGCAGAAAATTCTGGGTGGCATCGGCAATCTCGACGACAACACGCTCGACCTGCCGGGCGGCGCTTACCGCGCAGCGAAGTGACCCTGCGTTCGTTCAACGATGAAACCGGGCAATGGTCAATCCTGGTGGCTCGATGGCCCGGCATCCGGGCACACTCGACGCGCCGGTTGTCGGGCATTTGAAAAAGGCGTTGGCACGTTCTACGCGGACGACACGCTGGACGAACGGCCGATTCGGGTGCATTTCTGTGGACCATGCCTGAACCGGACGGGCCACGCTGGGGAGCAGGCATTCTCTCCCGACGCCGGCGCAACATCCGAAACCAACTGGATCATGAATTTCGCGCAGGAACCGGATTGATCGGTTATGTAGGATATCTGCATGGTTTTTCTAGAGAGAAATCGCATAACAAGAACCAACTGGAAATTGCAACCCGCGAGCATGGAAAGAAGGCGATCGCCGCACGCACACCGATAACAGCCGCCTTGATTACCCTTTGCGCCATGGAAGCATGCGCGTGGGCCTATGCGCGCCGCGCGGCCAGGATGCTGGCAGCCGCATACGCAGGACGAGCTCTACATCATTGTCAGCAGATCCGGCGAATTTGTGAAGGGCGATGAGCGGCGCGACATTGACGCCACCGGCGTTGCCATTATTCGACCCGGGCGTCGTCCATCGTTTCGAAAACCCCACGGACGATTTTTCGACATGGGTTGTATTCTGGGGCCGGAGGGCAGGAAGCGACCGCATGAATTAGCCTCCGCCGGTACGCGATCCCGCCATGTTCTTCAATGCCGGGCGGCGACATCGAGGCCCCGTGTTTATATCATCCCGACGCCAGCACGATATCCTTTGGCACCACCAGTGTTTTGTTTTCCTGCTGCCCCGACGGCTTGCCATATCGAGAAATGAGGTCTTTCTGGATTCCGGTGAGCGGCGCTTCAACAGGCCATCCGTGTCGTTTCTCGCTTCGCCCTCGAAAATACATCTGCGTGATCACGCGGGTATTTTCCCCGTCACGTCAAAATGAATGTGCGCAGTGCGGCCTTCATGCGCCCGGCAGTGGTTTGAA
>JADKJR010000027.1 GCA_016720925.1 Betaproteobacteria bacterium
GGTAACTGCCGTCGAAGTAGTGAGATCCTTCTTGATCGTGTTGTTGTGAGCCTTAATGCCAGACATTGGGGGCGTCGTTGAGACTGATACCGCCACCTTCGTGGGCCGACACATTATTCACAATGAAGTTGTTATAGACGTTCATCGGGAAATTGCCGGCCATCAGGAAGCGTACGCCGCCACCATCATCGTGAACGACATGTTGGCCTGAATCAGGTTGTTGTAGATGTCGACTGCCCCGGACCCTGGTGAAAGCGTCGTCGTGTTGGCCGGAAGTGCGCCGGCAATCATCACGCCGCCACCTTCGTCATACGATCCATTTAAATAGATGCGGTTGTGGTGGATCTTGCCGTTGGGGCTATAGCCGACGGCGCTAATGCCGCCGCCGTACTCCGCGGAGAAGTTACCGCAGATGTCGTTGCCGGCGACTTCACAGATTGTTCGCGCCATTGAAGAGCCCCATACCGCCGGCGAGGTTGGTTCCGCCATTGGCGATCACCCGATTATTGAGGATCTTGACGTCGTCGTTTTGGTTATCGGTAAGACCGACCGGCAAATCCGGCGTGCCGATGCGGATAGTGCCGTACGCGCCGCCGTTGTTTTGCACCACGTTGTTGGTGATCTGCAGATTACGGGCATAGCCGTTGGCGTAAATCGCACCGCCCTGGGTGATCAAATTTGCGGGCAAGCCTGTTGGGGCGCCAGCAATACGGTTGAGGTTACCCGGGAAGCCTTGTTGATCGCCGCCGCGCAGGTCGAAGCCGTCGATTGACGGTGCCGTGTTGACGCTATACGTCGTCGGGAAGGCATTGGTTCCGCTACTAGGTGCGAATATCGAGATGACCGCGCCGTCGAAAATAGTCTGGTTTCCGCCCCAGGTTTTCGTCAGGATGCTGTTGTACCAGTCCACCGCCACGGGGCTATCGCCGGCGAAGGCGCCGCCGTCTATGATGGATCCACGTATCGAACCATCCGGGCTGCCCGGGCCAACGCCTTGAAGCTTGACCCGCTTGTTGATGATGAGGTTCTCGTAGTACGCGCCGCGTGGATTCTGGCGTGGATTGGCGCTGGTGTTGTTCGGATACACCACAACCAATGCGCCCGCTGGCGCGGCATCGAGCGCTCGCTGGATCGCGTGATTGGCGGCTGCAGGCAGGGTTTCTGCCGGTGCGTAAGCCTTTCTGGACCGACTTCGAATTGTTGGGTTATACGACGTACCTTCTCGTACAGCACATGCATGGTCAAGCCGTTGACCGTGCTCTGGCCGTTGGTCGCGGTGATCGTTAGCTGGCGCGGTCCCGTGGATGCATTCTCTGAGAGGGTCACTCTAATTTGGGTGTTGGACCACGACGTTACTGAATTGTTGGAAAGTGCGACACCACCCAGGCTAACTGTGCCTTCGGTTGATCCGAAGCCGGTGCCGTCGATGGTGAACGAACGTGCCGCAGAGTTGCTGTCGGTGTCCACGTACGGCTTCGACACGGCAAACAGCTGCGGCGTCGCATTGTCAAGGCTGCAACTCACGGGCCGCGCAGGCTGCCCACCAGGAAGCTGGACCGTCACGCCTACTTGCGATGGCGCCAAGTCGGCCGGGACCAATAGTCCGGGAATGGCTTCGAACTCCGCCGAGATGGTGCGGAAACGCGGGTTGTAATTCAGGTTGAGACGGCCCGGTACGCCTGGGTCATTGCCGACGAAGCGATAGAGATTCGCGCAGACGCCGGATGGGGTCGGGCAATTGATACGATTGCTCGATGGCAACAGCACATCCCAGAGACCGTTGTAATCAGATTCAACGGTCGTGATCAGGCGGTCGGTATAGTCGTAGATGCCCACTGGCGCAAATGCAACGCCCGCTTTTTCACCGTAAAGCAACGACTTCTTGTCGGCCGAGAAGGTTAGGTCGTCGACGATCAGGCCCCACATACGCGCTGGAACTGGCACGTCGGTAAAGAGATGGAACATGGGTACCACCGATTTGCCGTTGGCGAGTGTCACGAGATAATCACGTCCGCCGGGCAGCGCGGTGAATGTACCCGTCGCGCATTCACCCGTGGCCGGATTGAGCGAGCCGAAAACGACGGGAAGTGGCGTAAGCGAAACAATGCAACCATCGCCGAATCCGTAATTGCCATCAACGCTGGCACCGAAGTTCGCGGCCGGTGTTCCCTGGTCGCTGGCATAAGTACCGAACTGTACGCCCATCAACGGGCCTTCCAGACATTCCGCGTCTGCAGCCAAGGGAAGCACGTTTTCGTCGGTAGTGTGCGCAGTGCGGTGCCGTCAACATTGCGCGCCACGCAGCCGGTCGGCCGCTCCCACTTCTCGCTGAGGTAAGTATTAAGGAGCGGCCCTTTCTTGAGTGAGCCGTCGGTATCGAGCTGATATCGGCCCGACGCATCGCACGTAGGCGACACCCCGCAGGCGACCGGCGCATACAAGTTGACCGTCATACCAGAGACACCAGGCTGCCAGTCCTCGGCGCCCGCGTATTGTGGGTCGAGTTCATTGCGGGTGGTGTCGTAGCTGATGGATCCGACGATACCACCGTTGCGTGGGTCTATGCCGTTGGCGCCCGTGGCATCGTAGTTGTGCTTACCCCAGTCAAGGCGACCGCCAAGACCGATAACGGGATGAACGCTGACGTCCACACCCGCGCCGATGTGTGTCGTTGGCGTGGAGTTGGTTGTCCGCCTGGAAGGTGACACCGGTCGTGTAGTGAAGGTCGTCGTAGGCTTCCATGACCAACCACTGGGTCATTGGATACGCGCTCTCAAAGCTGTAGTAGCCAGTTGCATCGGTGGTTGTCGCGGTGGTGCCGCGATCCATCAGCGAGTTTTCTCGCTTGCGCATGGTGAGCGTGTAGCCGGGAAGACCGGGCTCGCCCGGGTCTTTAATGCCGTTGCGGTTGGTGTCGTTAAACACGTAACCGTCAAATTTTGTCCACCAGCCGGTCAGAGGGAGAATGCCCATGTCGACGGGTTTCGCCTGCGCCAACAGTGACTTGGACCAAATCCAGGATGTAGTTCTGTTTATCGTCCCACCACGTGAGCGTGTAGTTGCCCGCTGGAACGTTGGGAATGTTGAAGGCTCCGTTAGCGTCGCCCTGCCCTACCCAAACTACGGTGTCGCCATTCGTGAGCGATGTCAGTGTGACCCACGGAAATGGAATGGGCTTGTCGATTTTGGCGCCTGCGAGTCCGCCCCAAATCTGGCCCGGCAAGCCGCCGACGCCACCCACGGTGGGTATGTAGACTTTTACGGCATCAACCACACCCTTGATCGTGCCTGTACCGGTCAACGCTGGTCTTGGCTGCCCGGGACCGGGAATATAACCAAAGATGATGGCAGGGAATGGTTCACCCGCTACAACAAATTCGGTGTCAAGGCCGGTCGCGCCTTCCATGATCCATGCGTCCCAATCATGATTACCTTCCAGCGTGGTGGTCTGGATCCAGCTGGAGCCGTCCGGCGGCGTGACAGATAGGGTGTAGCGGTTGGGGCCGAGATTGGGGATTTTGATCTTGCCTTCGATCACCGCGCCGGCAGGAGAACCAACCGGTGGAGTCAGGGGGCAGCGCCCGGCCGCATCGATTGGCGCGACCGTGCCAGTCGACTCCGCCACTCACGACGTAGCACGCGCTCAGGCAAACTCCGGTACCGCAGAGAGGACCACCATAAACGTCGGTGGTCACTTCACCAAGATAGTCGAGAATATGGCCTTGGAAACCTGCCAATCCATGCTCTGCGGGAAGGTCAGGAGCACCATTGACAGGTGAGATATCTTCAAACACAGCTGCCTGAATCTGCGCGTCGGGAAGCGGGAATGGCTGCAGTTCCACAATGACGGGACTGTCGTGGTCCCAGTTCCGACCGTAAAGTGCTTGCCATCCAGCTTGTAGCCGTCGGCGAGTACAGAGATCAGATACCTTCCGGCAGGAAGATTTATATGGAGATGCAAAGTCCGAATGGGTTCCTTGGCTGTAGATCGGGCTTGAGCCGGGTACGCCGGCGATTGAGGTCCACTTACAACTGCCAGGATAGCCAACGCTGGAGGGACTGCAACCGTCTGCCGGCGAGCGCTGCGTGGTCGTGCCAGTATTGTCTTCGTTGATGAGGTACTTGTAGGTGGTGACTGGTGCACCTTTTATGATCGCGCCCGAAGTTCGCGCACTGATCACACTCAACGTCACCGGAGCAGCGATCGCCGAACTTACGGAAGCCAACGCTAGGACCGCCATAGCGGTCGTCGAGAGGGCGATCGTTTTAATGACTCGGACCAGTGTGAATTTGCTTTGCGTTTCCATGGCGACGACTCCCTCTAGATCAACATAATCATTCGCAGCGCGATGGGTTTTGCTGATGACGCCGCTTTCCGGCACCACGTGCTGCGAGCACATGCGTCGGAGAATACCGACACTTAAGGGAATTTGATCTGCCTCAACACCCGCATTCTTGATGGGGTAACACCCCATTTTGCGGTAGGGTAATACTGTAGTTGCGCGGGTTGCGGACGCGGATTTGATGTTTGCAATGGAAAATGGCGTCGCCTGCAAGCGTGACGGGATGCGCCACGCGCGCCTGACGCCAGAGGCGTTCTGCGCGGGGGCGATTCGTTCAAAGGCTCTCGATTTCGCGGCGCTCGGTCGAGGCACGCCTGCCGGCATTGGCCTGAAGATCAAACACGAGCACTGGTGCGGCGTTCAGGCGATTTGTGCCCCGAAAGGCGCACCAGTACTTGCGTTTGGCGTCTACGCGAAGTCTATCGCCATAAAGTCGCCCAGTTCGAGCGCAGCAAATTCCGGAAATCTGGAATCTGGCAAGCTCGTCGACATGCCAGCAGCGCACGTTTCGGGAGGCAATCAACCGAAGTTGATCGCTGACATAAAAATGGCCTGGCGAATATCGCCAAGCCATCAGTGTATTGGTCGGGGCGAGAAGATTCGAACTTCCGACCCCTTGCACCCCATGCAAGTGCGCTACCAGGCTGCGCTACGCCCCGACCGAACTGCGATTATAGCGTTGAAAGCGTGGCCAAGGCTACGCGCTTAGCATGGAGAGGATGCTTTTGAGTTCGCTTTTGACTTCCCTTAGTTCAATTTGTCTTTCCAATCGCAAACTCTTTGAGACCGCACTGCCCGGTTCGTCAAGGCGATTTCTGCGCCGTTGATGGTGAAGCCGTGTTCGTAGAGAAGTTCGCGGATGCGACGGATCAGCAGCACTTCGTGGTGCTGGTAATAGCGCCTATTCCCGCGTCGCTTGACAGGCTTTAGCTGATTGAATTCCTGCTCCCAATACCGCAGAACATGCGGCTTCACGCCGCACAACTCACTACCTCACCAATTGTGAAGTAACGTTTCGCCGGAATCGCCGGGAGGCTACTGGTGAGCAACGGTTCCATTGAAGGACTTCTCCACGAGGCTCTTCAGTTTTTGGCTGGCATGAAATGTCACGACACGGCGAGCCGTAATCGGAATTTCTTCACCAGTCTTCGGGTTGCGACCGGGACGCTGGGGCTTGTTACGCAACTGAAAATTGCCAAATCCGGACAGCTTGACACTGTCGCCATTTTCCAGAGCAAGCCGAATCTCTTCAAAAAAAGACTCCACCATGTCCTTGGCTTCGCGCTTATTCAGGCCAACTTTCTCAAACATCAAGTCAGCCAGTTCCGCTTTCGTGAGCGTCATATGAATTCGCTTTATTTTCTTAGGTTGCGCCACAAACCTGATTCAACACTTCAACTATTTCGGAAACTTTGGTATCCGCTTCCGAATCTGTCAAAGTCCTGTCAGTATCCTGCATAACTATACGAAGCGCAACACTTTTTTCCCGTTTTCAAGGTTGGAGCCGCGGTAAATGTCAAAAGGTGCAAATTCGATGACGGACGCCAGTTTTCGGCTCAAAACGGCGTCAAGCATGGTCTGAATTTCAACCGATTCGTTGACCATCAGCGCGATGTCCCGGCGCACCGACTGCATCCGTGAGATAGCGTGATATTTTGGGCCCGATGAACGCGTTAGCGATTCAATGTCAATTTCGAACAAAATGGGCGCTTGCGGCAGGTCGTACTTTTGTTGCCATCGCGGATGTAGTTCACCCAGGATTCCGATTTGCTTTCCGTCAATTCGGATTTGCGCGGAGCGACCGGGATGCAATGCGGGATGGGTGACCTTTTCGAAGCGAGCAGAATCGTCATTCAGCAGGATTTCCAACGCGCCTTTGACCGTGTGGAAGTCGGCAAGCGCGCCCTTCTGACCGCCTTCACCCCATTGCTCCGGAAAGCGGGGGCCATAAGCTAGTCCGGCAAGTCTTTCGGGCTGCGAATGGATGCTGGCCTCATCGGCGAGAAAACATCGACCGATTTCGAACAGCTTCAGGCGCGCCTCGCCGTGGTTGAGGTTGTGCTTTAGCGATTCGATCAGCCCGCCAACAAGGTTGCTGCGCATCACGCTCATGTGGCCGGCAATTGGATTGGCCAACCTGAGCGGCGCAGTATTCGCCGCAAAATCGGTCTCCCAATCTTCCGGCGTGAAACTGTAGTTGACCACTTCCTGATATCCGAGATCCGGCCAAGTGCATGGCGTAACGCATGACGTGAACGCTGGCCTTCAGGAATCGACATCATCGGCAGTGACGAAACCGGCGGTTTGGCGGGCACATTCTCGTAGCCGTGAACACGGGCGATTTCTTCGATGAAATCTTCTTCGATGTTCAGGTCAAAGCGGTATGAGGGCGGCGTAACAACCAGTTTTGTGTCCTCAACCACGACCTTGCATTGCAATCGCGTCAGGGCGCCAATCATGTCATTGACGGCGACCTCCATGCCTATCAGGCGAATGACTCGTCCCGGCCGTACCTTGACCGCTGGTCGCGCAGGCAGTTCGCCGAGCGCTTCGACTACCGGCCCTATTTTCGATTCAGGTGTGCCGCAAATTTCCATCGCCAAACGCGTGGCGTATTCAATGCCATCACGCGCGCCGTCGGGATCGACACCGCGTTCAAAGCGGTATGCGGCGTCGGAATTGATGCCGAGGGTGCGCGTCTTTCCCTGGATCACAGCAGGATCAAAATGGGCCGATTCAAAAAAACGTGCCGCGTGTCGGCCGTCACCATGCTTTCCAGACCGCCCATGACACCGCCCATGCCGATCGGTCCATTTTCATCTGTGATCAATAGCATGTCGGGTTGCAGCACGACGTGCTGCTCATTGAGCAGGTTCATTTCTTCGCCGGCCAGCGGAAATCGGACGTCGATTCGTCCTTGCAGTTTGTCATTGTCAAAGGCATGCATGGGACGCCCGCGTTCCAGCGTCACGTAATTGGTGATATCGACCAGCGGCGCAATCGAGCGGAAGCCAGCGCGTTCAAGGCGACGCTTCATCCACTCGGGCGTGGCGACGCGCGTATCGAGGTGTGAAATGACTCTGCCCAGATAGCGGCCGCAGGCTTTCGGCGCCGATGAAATATGACGCGCTGCGTCACCGGTAGCTGGATTCGTCGCAATTACTTGAAGCCTCAATGCGGCACCCGTGATCGCCGCGAGATCGCGCGCAATTCCGATCATGGAAAGGCAATCCCCGCGATTGGGGGTCATTTTCAACGTCAAATAGACATCGTCGAGATCGAGGTACTCGCGAATACTCTGGCCGATCGGCGCATCGGCCGCCAGCGTCAGCAGGCCACCGTGATCATCCGAGAGCCCCAGCTCCTTCGCGGAACACAACATCCCGTTTGATTCGACGCCGCGCAACTTCGCCTGCTTGATTTCAATGCCGGGTAGCTTGGCCCCAACCAACGCACAGGGAACGCGCATACCTGGCGCAACATTCGGCGCACCGCACACGATCTGCAATATCGCGCCGGTGCCGGCATCCACGTCGCAAACCCGCAGCTTGTCGGCATTCGGGTGCGGAGCGGTACTTTTGACTTCAGCCACGACAATATGATGAAACGCGGCCACAACCGGCGAAATTTCTTCAACCTCGAGTCCCGCCATCGTTAGCGTGTGCGCCAACTCATCGACCGACAAATTGATGTCGACCAATTCTTTCAACCAATTTACGGAAACCTTCATCTTTATTGACCTTGCTAGCGGAATTGGCTGAGAAACTTCATGTCGTTTTCAAAGAACAGACGAAGATCGTTGACGCCGTACTTCAGCATCGCGAGTCGATCCAGGCCCATGCCGAAAGCAAATCCCGAATATTTTCCGGGTCGATGCCGCCGTTACGCAGCACCTGCGGATGGACCACGCCCGCACCGCCGATTTCCAGCCACTTGATCTTGCCGCCCTTGTTTTCCCACTCCATATCGACTTCGACACCCGGTTCGACGAATGGAAAAACGAGGGACGAAAACGGATCTGCATGTCCTCGCGCTCGAAAAACGCCCTAAAAAACTGCGTGAGCGTACCTTTTAGGTCAGCCAGGCTGATGCCCTCGTCCACCCACAGCCCTTCGATCTGATGGAACATTGGCGAATGCGTTGCGTCGTGGTCGCAGCGATAAACGCGGCCGGGGCAGATGATGCGAATCGGTGGCCCTCCTTTTTGCGATTGCGCCTGCATGTAACGAATCTGTACGGGAGACGTGTGTGTGCGCAAAACGTGTTCGGAGTTGGCGAGGTAAAACGTATCCTGCATTGAACGCGCAGGATGGTTCGGCGGGGTATTGAGTGCGGTGAAATTGTAGTAATCGGTTTCAATTTCCGGGCCATCGGCAACCGAAAACCCCATGGTGGCAAATAGCGCTTCAATTCGCTCCAGCGCGCGCGTGACGGGATGGAGGCCACCGAGGCCAGGATTGCGACCGGGTAACGTGACGTCGATGGATTCCGCCGCCAGTTTCATTTCAAGTTCGGCGTTCGCAATGCGCGCTTTCGTGTCGTTGATCAGCGCCTCGACCAGCGACTTGATCTCATTGATCGCTGCGCCAGCGGTTTTCTTCTCTTCAGGGGGCAATTTGCCAAGCGACTTGAGTTGCTCGGTAATTGAGCCAGCCTTGCCGAGATACTTCGCCTTTATCTGCTCGAGCTCAGGCATGGATTTCACGGCACCCAAGGTTGCCGTGGCATCCGTCAATATGGCATGAAGCGTATTCTGGGGAACAATTCACTTTATCGTTGCGGGTCATCGTGCGGGTTCAACAAAAACAAAAGGCCCGCTGTGGTTAGTCAGCGGGCCTTCTGCGTTTTGATTTTCGACAAGGCAATTACGTTTTTTGTGCACCTACGCAGCGAGGCCAGCTTTGGCTTGCTCCATAAATCGCGCAAACGCCGGCTTGTCCATTACCGCCAGATCCGCCAGCACTTTACGATCGACTTCAATGGGGGCTTTTTTCAGTCCGTTCATGAAACGCGAATAGGTCATGCCGCCATTCCGCGCGGCCGCATTGATCCGGGCAATCCACAGCGCACGGAACACACGTTTCTTGTTTCGACGATCGCGGTAAGCGTACTGGCCGGCCTTCATCACCGCTTCTTTGGCGATGCGGAATACGGTGCTGCGGCGACCGCGATAACCCTTGGCCAGATTGAGAATTTTCTTGTGACGGGCGCGGGCAGTTACACCACGTTTAACTCTAGGCATGGTGGCGCTCCTTACGCGTAGGGCAGCATGCGATGCACGCTGACCAGATTGGTTGCATGAATCTCAGCCGTTCCACGCAATTGACGCTTGTTCTTGGTGGTTTTCTTGGTGAGGATGTGGCGTTTGAACGCCATGGAGCGCTTGATTGAGCCGCTGCCGCGCGGCTTGAACCGCTTGGCGGCGCCACTTTTGGTTTTCATCTTTGGCATATTTCTACCTTTTGACTACGTTGCCGCAGCAGGTGGTGGAACCATTCCACGCTTGTAACCTGAAGTCGACTTGTTTTTGCACCGTTGACCGCGGAAAATCGCGGCCGGAGCGGTACGCTCCTTGAGAAATCAGTGTTTCTTTCTTGGCCCGACCATCATCACCATCTGCCGGCCTTCCATCTTTGGAAACTGTTCCACCTGCCCCAGCTCCGTCAAATCTGCTTCCACGCGCTTCAACAAGGCCATCCCCAATTCCTGATGTGCCATTTCACGTCCGCGGAAACGCAGGGTAATCTTGGTCTTGTCGCCTTCTTCCAGAAAACGTTTCAGATTGCGTACCTTGATGTTGTAATCGCCATCATCGGTACCCGGCCGGAATTTCACTTCCTTAACCTGAATCTGCTTCTGCTTTAGTTTGGCTTCGTGGGCTTTTTGGCCTCGCGGTATTTGAATTTGCCGAAATCCATAATCCGGCACACAGGTGGCTTCGCCGTCGGGGCGATTTCCACCAAATCCAGTTCTTTTTCTTCCGCCAGCCGATTGGCTTCCGCCAAACTTACAATTCCAATTGGCTCACTTTCAGGCCCAAGCAACCGAACCTCTGTCACATTTGTGATTTCAGAATTGATTCGGACGTCTTTTTCAGTAGCGATAAAACTCTCCCAGTTGTTACAGTTTATCTTGGGCGATGATGGTCAACGCCTCAAGGTCGAATGTTGCCAATTGCGTAAAAAACGAAAATGCGGCTGCGCCAAAGTGCTCCGAAGCGCCGGGCCGCGATTTCCGCTTTCAAATGCGAAATAAACGCTTCAAGGCGCATCGGCGGCAGGTTTTCACCGCCGCCTTTTCCGTCTCGAATGCGTGCTGTTACGGTCTTTGCCTGGAGTTCCTTATCGCCCAATACGAGCAGAAAAGGAACTTTTGCAAGCTATGTTCCCGGATTTTATAGGAAATTTTCTCGTTGCGCAAATCTGCCTGCACCCGAATTCCAACGGCTTTCAGGCCGGAAACCACCTCATTGACATATGACGCCTGGTGTTCCGTGACATCAAGAGCAACGACTTGAACGGGGGCAAGCCAAACCGGCAGTGCGCCGGCGTGATTCTCAATCAGGATGCCGATGAAGCGCTCCAAGGAACCGACGATGGCCCGATGCAGCATAACCGGGGACCGGCGCGTACTGTGATCATCGACGTATTCAGCTCCCAACAGAATTGGCATGTTGAAATCTACCTGCATCGTGCCGCATTGCCAGACCCGTCCCAATGCGTCTTTCAGCGAGTATTCGATTTTTGGACCATAAAATGCGCCCTCGCCTTTCAGCTCTTCCCACGGCACGCAACAGGTATTGAGGGAATCTGCCAGGGCTTTTTCAGCTTTGTCCCAAAATTCATCCGAACCGACGCGTTTGTCGGGCCTCGTCGACAGTTTGTAGATGATGTCTTTGAAACCAAAGTCGGCGTAAACCTTCTGCAAAGTCTAGTGAAATCAAGGCACTCCTGCTGAATCTGATCTTCTGTGCAAAAAATATGACCATCGTCCTGCACAAACCCGCGTACCCGCATGATGCCGTGCAAAGCGCCGGATGCTTCGTTACGGTGGCAAGAGCCAAACTCACCATAGCGTAGCGGCAAATCGCGATATGAACGCAGGTCGGAATTGAAGACCTGGATGTGACCCGGACAGTTCATCGGTTTGATTGCATAGTCATGTTTCTCCGACTCTGTCGTGAACATGTTGTCTTTGTAGTTTTCCCAATGTCCGGATTTTTCCCACAACCCTTTCGCGAGAATTTGCGGACAGCGGATTTCCTGATAGCCGTTGTCCTGATAGACCTTGCGCATGTATTGCTCAACCTGCTGCCAGATTGCCCAGCCCTTCGGGTGCCAGAACACCATGCCAGGCGCCTCATCCTGCATGTGAAACAGATCGAGTTGCTTGCCGATCTTTCGATGGTCGCGTTTCTCAGCTTCGGCCAGCATGGTCAGGTATTGGTCCTGTTCTTCCTTCTTCGCCCAGGCTGTCCCATAAATCCGCTGGAGCATCTCATTCTTCGAATCTCGCGCCAATACGCACCGGCGACTTTCATCAGCTTGAAGACTTTCAGTTTGCCCGTGGACGGCACGTGCGGACCGCGGCAGAGGTCCGTAAAGTCGCCTTCCGCGTAAAGTGACACCTCCTGATCCGCAGGAATGGACGCAATGATTTCTGCCTTGTAGTGCTCGCCAAGCGCCTTGAAATACGCGACCGCTTCATCGCGCGGCAACACTTTGCGCGAGACCAGGATGTCACGCTTAGCAAGTTCGGTCATTTCTGCTCGATGGCCGCCAGATCCTCCGGGTGTGAACGGACGTTTGTACGGAGAAGTCATAGTAAAAGCCATTCTCGATGACCGGCCCAATTGTCACCTGGGCATCAGGAAAGAGTGATTTCACCGCATAGGCAAGAAGGTGTGCCGTCGAATGGCGAATCAATGCCAGCCCATCGGCGTCCTTTTCCGTGACAATCGCGAGCGCGGCATCCTTTTCAAGGAGGTAGCTGGTGTCGACAAGCGTGCCATCTACCTTGCCCCCCAACGCCGCCTTGGCAAGGCCGGCGCCGATACTTGCCGCAACCTCCGCCACCGTGACGGATTGGTCAAATTGTCGAACCGAATTGTCGGGTAATGTTATCGAAATCATGATTGACTCCCAGAAGCTAGAAATAAAAAAGCGCGGATGGACCGCGCTTTTTTTGTGAACTCGTCGAATTGCAACAGACGAAGTGGGACCGCGCAGCCTAGCGAATGAAAGCTCCCAGCGTAGTGAGCGGTGTCATAACCATTTTGCTATCCGCCGGTCTTGCGACTTCTTGGCGGCCCTTTCAATCAGTTTTCGTTCAGTTGATCAATAAAATTGGTAGGCACGATTGGACTCGAACCAACGACCCCCACCATGTCAAGGTGGTGCTCTAACCAGCTGAGCTACGTGCCTGCAAGTCGGCCATTTTAGCCGATTCCATACGCTTGCCGCAACTCTTCCCACTCTGATCGCATACGTGGTGGACCCATGAATGATTTATCCTAGGCGTTCAACTCAGGGAGCCAACATGTCCGTCATCGAAGTCAATCATCCCCTCGTCAAACACAAGATGGGACTGCTGCGCCTTGCTGACCTCAGTACCAAGTCGTTCCGTGAATTGACGGCGGAGATTGGTCGCCTGCTGGCCTATGAAGCCTGCAAGGATTTTCCGCTGGAAAAGACCCACGTCGAAGGTTGGAGTGGCATCGTCGAGATTGATCAAATCAAAGGCAAGAAAGTCACGCTGGTGCCGATTCTGCGTGCCGGCCTGGGGATGCTGGACGGCGTGCTCGACATGATTCCCAGCGCCAAGGTGAGCGTCGTCGGCATTTCGCGCAATCACGATACATTGCAACCCGAGCCCTACTTCGAGCGGTTCGTCGGGCACCTCGATGAACGCGTGGCGATCATACTGGACCCAATGCTTGCGACCGCAGGCTCCATGATCGCCACCATCGACATGCTGAAGAAGAACGGCGCGAAACAGATCAAAGGCCTGGTGCTGGTCGCCGCCCCGGAAGGCATCGCGCGACTCAACGCCACGCACCCGGACGTGGAGATCTTTACCGCCGCCATCGACAGCCACCTGAATGAAATCGGCTACATCATCCCCGGGCTGGGCGACGCCGGCGACAAGATTTTCGGGACCAAATTGTGAGCCTGCTCGGGCTGACTTCACTCGATGTGGTCGCCGCAATCTGGTTCGCCGCCTGCTGGGTCGGCTACTCGTTTTTTTCCGAGTGGAACGGCCATCGTACCGCGAGCCTGCTTTCGCGCATGGATTTCTACCGGCGTGAATGGATGGGCCGCACCGTCCAGCGTGAAAACCGCATCGTGGACGCCGCCATTGTCCAGAATCTGTTTCAAGGAAATAACTTTCTCGCCTCCACGTCGATTCTGGTGCTCGGCGGACTCGCGGCATTGCTCGGCGCGTCGACCCAGGCGATCGTAGTGATGGCGTCACTGCCGCTGGCACAGGCATCGAGTGAGCGCGGATTTGAAATCAAGATCATGTTGATGATCGTGATTTTCATTTACGCGTTTTTCAAATTTACCTGGGCGATGCGCCAGTTCAATTTCCTATCGCTGATGATTGGCACCGCGCCGGCGAAAACCGATAACCAGGCCGTCATCGATTCATTCATCAATCGCGCTGCCACCCTCGCCTCGCTTGCCGGCGAAAATTCCAATCGCGGCTTGCGCGCGTTTTACTTTGCGATGGGAGCGATGTCGTGGTTCATGCATGCGGCGCTGTTCATGGCGGCGAGCGCACTGGTGGTAGGTATTCTGTACCACCGTGAATTTCGCTCGCGCACCTTGCTTGCGTTGATGGAGAACGCGGGTGCAAGTGGCCTGGAAAAATAGTAAAACACTAGCACTGGCGCGGCACAGCGGGCCTTTTAGTTCGCTGATCCGCACCAGTGCTGGTGTTTGTTCATAAACTCAAGGCTAGGCGCAACGCTGCTTCATCCAAAAAGTAGTGGCAAATTTCCTGTTCGGCGTTTAGCAACACTGGTACTTTGTCGCCCCACTTCGCCTCAAGTTCCGGATGCTGATCGATATCGACGATGTCGATGTCAAACGTCAATGAAAAACGGCCCCGGAAACTCTCAGGGCCGCGATCATGTCATCGCAGAGATGACAGTAGCTTCGCGACAGAACTGTCAGTCGGCGCAAGTTTATTTGCTGTCGATACGCAACGTCACGAGGCGGGTGTCATTTTCGCGCTTGATCACCAGGGCAATTGCTTTCTTCGCGTCGAGCTTGTCAATGAGCTCGTTTAACTGCTTGCTTGACTTGACGTCTACGGTATTCACGGCGAGCACCACGTCGCCTTCGCGGATGCCGGCACGGGCAGCCGCACCTTCGACGTCGCTCACCAGCACGCCCTGCTCGACCTTCAATTCCTTACGTTCGGCGGCGTCCAGATCGCTGAGCACAAGACCAATTCGATTGGGTTTGGCATCTTTCTTTTCGTCTTTCTTCTTGTCTGCGACCTTGACCGCCAGTTTTTCCGCGGGCGCTTCGCCAACAGTTACGCTGATATCACGGGTCGAGCCCTTGCGCCAGATCGTCATGACCACCTTGGTCGCTGGCGCCATGTTGGCAATGGTGCGGACCACGTCGGAATTTGAATCCATCAATTTGCCGTTGATTTTCAGGATGATGTCTTGCGCCAGCAGGCCGGCTTTTTCGGCGGGGCCGTCTTTCTCGACCGACTGGACCAATGCACCCTTGTCATTAGGCAAAGATAGTGCCTCGGCCGCGTCCTTGCTGACGGGGCCGATCAGAACGCCGATGCGTCCGCGATTGACCTTGCCGCTCTTTATGAGCTGGTTGGCGGTGCTCATGGCGATATTGGCGGGAATTGCAAAAGAAATTCCGAGGTAGCCGCCGTTGCCAGAGAAGATCTGCGAATTCACGCCGACGACTTCACCCTTCAGGTTGAACAATGGACCGCCGGAGTTGCCGGGATTCACCGCGACGTCGGTCTGGATGAACGGTGTAAGTGCTTCGCGGGATTCGCGCGCCTTGGCGCTGATGATGCCCGCCGTAACGGTATTCTCGAACCCAAAGGGCGACCCGATGGCCAGTACCCACTCGCCCACACGCACCCTGTCGGAGTCGCCAATATTGACTTTCGGCAGGCCGGTCGCGTCTATTTTCAGGACAGCAATATCGGTACGCTCATCGCTGCCGATTACCTTGGCTTTGAACTCGCGCGTGGCCGTCAACGTGACCTTGACTTCATCAGCCTTCGCGACCATGCGCGTTGGTGATCACGTAGCCATCACCGGAAATGATAAAGCCCGATCCTTGACCGAAGTCACGCAGTGGCGGCTCCTGATCCTGTTGATTGCGCGGTGTGTTGCGGCGAGGTGCGTTGGGATTCTGGGGCAACCTGGGATTCTGGCGCGGCTGCGCTTCAGGCGGCATGAATCGGCGGAAGAATTCATTTAGGTCATCGTTGTCGAACTGCGGCAGGCCCTGGTGCTGACTTCCCACGCGGGCTTTGGTGCTGACGTTGACGACAGCCGGACCGTGCTTGTCCACCAACTCGGCGAAGTCAGGAAGGTCTTTCGCTTGCGCCTGGCTGGTTGCGGCATTCGCAAAAGCAAGCGAAAACGCAGAAAGCAGCACGGCGACAATATATCTTGACGTCCAGGATCCGGCGCGCAAGTTCATTTGGTTACGATTTGACATATTTTCTCCATTTACAAAAAGTCACGCCGGACCAATGACTAGGGCGCCGGCGCATTTACTGCAATTCCATGTGACATCGAGCTCCGATGGGAGTGTCAGCGAGTGCGGCGCGCCACTCCATCGGCAATAGTTTGTACGGCGGCCACAGGTACTTCACCCATCACTGTTACCTGATGATCGTCTACCGCGCGCATGGCAAAAGAAGTAGGTCCATCTTCCGCCACGACCGAGGTAAATGAATTGGGGACGGTTTGCACGGTTTCAACAAATACCGAGACGCTTAATACGCCGTCGGAATAAACCAGGTGCGAAACGGGCTCGGGCCGGCCGATCAGGTTACGCGTCATTTCCATGATTTTCTTGAATCCCGCCGGCAGGTTCCCGACCTGCCAACCGGTATCGGTATCTTTCACGGATTTCACGGCGAACTGCTTTTGCCAGCCTTGCGATTGTTCGTAGCGTGATTTCAGGGATTGCCTGGCCAAACTGCGATTGACGTCAAGCTGCGTGAACATGAATTGCTCAACCATCTGATTGCGGTTGTTGAACAGTTTTGCGCGGAGCAGCAGGCCCGTGCCCATTTCGGCACATAGCTTCTGCATGTAGCGCATCGCATCCTTGGGCTCAAGAATCACCCATTGGCAATCGAATCCGGCGATGCGTTCCACGCTGCCCAATTTGACGCGATAGTATTCGGCAATGGACTTGGCGTTACCCGTGATCAAGGACGGAAAAAAACGCCCCGTCGCGCGCCGATCAACGCTCACGGTTCGGGAATCGGGTTTATAGCAGGTCATCTCCTCATTGCGGCGGATGATCTCGGTAAGCGGGCCATCCATCAGCTCGAGTTTTTCAAGCTCCACCCCTTGCCGGTCCACCAAGTGGGTAATACGCGAGGTGCTTGCACCATCCGCCGTCTGATGAACAAAGACGCCGGTATATGGAAGCTCTCTGGCGGAACGTGAAATTCGCTCAAGCCATTCCACGGCAAGATCGCCCTGCATTGGGCTGGTGTACGGCAAGGGCACCGGCGCCAACGGAGAGGGTTGAGGTTGCGCCTGTGCCGTTAGACCCACAACACCGAGGATTGCAGTGGCGGCGGCAAAGATTTTCATGCTTAGTGGTGCAAGAGTAGTTCCGAGGCAGTTCATACGCAACAAATCACGTCCTGAGTAAGTCCATGGGCAAGCATTATCGACTAGAACACTATCGGACCGCGGCGCGCCGGGCGGCGTCCGCCGTGTCGCGGGCAACATCGCGCGGTTGGTTCAGGGTGGCCGCCTGAAAAGCGCCCGGATTGGCAAACTGCCGATGCACCACAAGATAGTCGTTGACCCTCAGATCCGCCTGCGCACGTTGCAGTGAGGCGTCGGCCACCGGTTGCGGTGCCACCTGTTGAACCAGCGATACCGGCGCAACCGTTGCACCTTGCTGCTGCTTGAAGGCAACCACACCGACGGCGGATACCGTGACGACCGAGGCAGCCATCGCCAGTGCCATCCGGGTTCGGCTTTCCACGCGCGATGGTTTCCTGATCGAGGCCGGCGCCAGAACCGTTGGCTCCGCGGCCAATCGCGCGAAGATCGCTTCGGTGCAAGTGTTGCGTGGCGACGCTTTGGAGCCGGCGTTGCCAATCGCGTCCCCACGCAAACATGCGCCGATCAAATGATAGGCACCCCAACTCTCGCGTTGCGTATAGTCGCTGCCGAGTTTCTTGATGACGCCCTGGGCTTCATCGCGGGCCAATTCGCCATCCATCAGCGCGGACAATTTTTCGTTCATGTTTGCATCCTTTCAATCCGGCAACATCATTACCACCTGTGGTCCTTCGACGTGCCCATTTGCGGGCGCAATTGCTCCGCAACCGCTTCCCGCGCGCGAAAAATTCTTGAACGCACTGTTCCGATCGGGCACTCCATTATCTGTGCAATTTCTTCATACGACAGGCCGTCAATCTCGCGCAGGATGATCGCAGTTTTTGGTTCTTCGGGCAATTTGTCGATGGTCTGATTGACGATCTGCGCGATTTGCTTGGACATCAATTGTGCCTCGGGGTTGCAATATCGCGCAAACCGGTCGCGTCTTCAAAACCTTCAGCTTCCTCCGCGTCATAGCCGGTGGAGGTCGGTGCGCGCCGCCCTGACTCATCAGATAGTTCTTTTGCCGTATTCACCGCGATTCGATACAGCCAAGTAGCAAAGCACTGTCGCCGCGGAAGTTGGCCAGCGCGCGATAGGCTTTGATAAATGCCTCCTGCGTAACGTCCTCGATCTGCCTGGTCGCGGATCAGACGTGAAAGCAGGCGCTCGACCCTGCGTTGATATTTGATGACGAGTGCTTGAAGCGCGCTTATCGCCAGCCTGAGCACGCACCACCAATTGTTGATCGACTTTCAAGATCACTCATCAACACCTTCCCTGATCGACCGGGCGGTCGGTGTATCTCCTTTGCGAGCGTTGCCGCCCGCGCATTCGCATTCGCTTTCAAACCGACCGCGCGTTCGCGAGCCGAAATCGCTGTTCTCGGAGATGCTTTACCGTTAAACCGGTTACGTCGGGTATTATAAACGTCAACTCCGTCATTGCCCTTCTCCAAGTCATTTTCAACCGCAAATTTGCCCTCGAAATCGCTTATCCGACAGGGACTTGTTTAACACCCACGTACTGACCGGATGGATGCGAATAAGTTCATTCGTGCGCAACGTGTTCTACGCCAAAAGAGTATCAATATGAAGCAATATGACGTTCTCATCATCGGCAGCGGCTTGGCAGGCATGTCGCTGGCATTGCGTCTCGCAGCGACAAAGAGAGTCGCGCTGGTGACCAAAACGAGCTGCTGGATGCCGCAAGCGCTTGGGCGCAGGGCGGGATCGCCGCCGTACTCGGCGCCGATGATTCCCCGGAAAATCACATCCGCGATACCCACGTTGCCGGCGCCGGGCTCTGCAAGGATGAGGCGGTGCGTTTTGTCGTGGAAAATGGCCGGCGCGCCGTCGAGTGGCTGGTTGAGCAAGGTGTCCCGTTTACGCACGACGACATAAATCAGGCGGAATTGCACCTACACGCGAAGGCGGGCATTTCGCACCGCCGCATCGTGCATGCGGCCGACGCGACCGGTCGCGCGGGTGCAGAAAACGCTGGCGCAACAATTGAAATCGCACCCGAACGTCGAAGTGCTTGAGCACCACTTGGCGGTCGATCTCATCACCTCAAACAAGCTTGCCCGTGATCTGGCCGTGCCGATTGAACCCAATCGCTGCCACGGCGCCTATGTACTCAACAACTTGACCGGAATGGTCGCCACGCTCGGCGCCCAATTTACCGTTCTTGCCACGGGCGGAACGGGCAAGGTCTATCTCTATACGTCAATCCGGACGTGGCAACCGGCGATGGCCTGGCGATGGGCTGGCGCGCCGGCTGCCGGGTCGCGAAATATGGAGTTCATCCAGTTTCATCCGACTTGTCTGTATCACCCGGCGGCCAAGTCATACCTGATCACCGAGGCGGTGCGCGGCGAAGGTGGGCACCTCAAAATTCCGACAACGGGTGAACGCTTCATGCTTCAACACGATGAACGCGCGGAATTGGCGCCACGCGATATCGTCGCCCGCGCCATCGACTTCGAAATGAAAAAGCGCGGCCTCGATTTCGTGCATCTGGACATCACGCATAAGCCCGCGAATTTCCGAAGGGGACATTTTCCCAATATTTATGAAAAATGCCTGTCGCCTCGGCATCGATATCACGACAGATCTATTCCGGTGGTGCCGGCGCATTACACCTGCGGGGGCTGGTCGTCGATTTGAATGGGCGTACCGACATTGATGGCCTTTATGCGATCGGCGAAGTGACCTGTACTGGGCTGCATGGCGCCAATCGGCTGGCCAGCAACTCGCTGCTTGAGTGCCTGGTCTTTTCCGAGGCGGTTGAAAAGGACATGCAGGCACAGCCAGCGTTGAGACGCCGGTGCTACCGTATTGGGATGAAAGCCGCGTGACCA
>JADKJR010000028.1 GCA_016720925.1 Betaproteobacteria bacterium
AAATACAAAATCGGCGCGGTGAATTCAATTAACTGGGGCCGCATCGTTGCGCAGGTGGTGTACTACTTCAAGGGCTATTTTTGCCGTCACCGCCTCCAACGAGGAAAGGTTTCGTTCGCCGTGCCGTCCGGCAATTTCGGTAACGTGCTGGCAGGGCATATCGCGCGCATGATGGGCTTGCCGATCAAACACCTGATCGTCGCCACCAACGAAAATGACGTGCTTGACGAGTTTTTCCGTACCGGCAACTACCGCCCGAGAAAGGCCGCGGAAACCCTGCAGACATCAGGCCCGTCGATGGATATTTCGAAGGCGTCGAATTTCGAACGTTTCCTGTACGACTTTTTGTGGCGCGATCCGCCTGCGTGCGCGAACTGATGCGCAAAGTCGAACACGAAGGCGGCTTCAATGTCTCCGACTGCGGCGACATCTGGAAACGCATGCCGGCCTTTGGTTTCATTTCCGGCCGCAGTTCACATGCGGATCGCATCGACACCATCCGCAACGTCTGGCAGAAGTATCAAATCGAAATTGATACGCATACGGCGGATGGATTGAAGGTCGGGCTGGCGCATCGCGAACCGGGTGTGCCGCTCATCTGCCTGGAAACAGCGTTGCCGGCGAAGTTCGAGGCGAGCATCGTGGAAGCGCTCGGGCGGAAGCCCGCGCGACCGCCGCAATACGAAGGTATTGAAGCGCTTCCGCAGCAATTCGAAGTGATGGATGTAGATGCCACGGAAGTGAAGCATTTGATCGCACGGGTCGTAGGCAAAGTCTAGCGTTGGCGCGCCTGCTGGCGGCATTGCGGCCTGGGGGCCGCGCCAGTGCTTGGTTTTACGGTATTCCCCCTCCTGACCGTGCCTTCGCCGCCGATACGTCGGAGACGGTAATGACCCCGGAAGCATTCAGGTCATAGAAGTAGTTTCCGGCGTTTGCCCGTTGACCCGTACGCGCCTTGATGGCACTTGCATCGGCGGCATCCACGCGGCGCGTAATGTTGACGTCCCCAACGAGGAAACCGATTGACGCCGACGCGGTGCCTGCGCCATTCACGCCGGTAAGCGAGATTGTGACGCGTTGCGCGTCGGCAACGCCGCTGAGGGTCACGATGACCTCGCTGCCGGCAGACTGTGCGATCGCGTTGCCGGACGTCACCATCGCATTGCCGGCGGCAATGATCGCCGTGTCGAACTGAAATACGACCTGATGGCCATTGCCGATGTGGCGTGGCTCAACCGTCACGTTGCCGCTTATCGGCATCCGGCTGTCGATGGGCAGGTCAAATGGGCCGGCATTTCCATGGGCTTTTCGGGAGACAACGCCCGTCAGGAGCGGTGCCGGGCTGAATGGCGTGACGACCACGATGTTCGATGCGGTACTTGAACCGATGGAATTGGTCGCAATGACGGCGCACGAATAGCGCGACCCGTTGGCGAGTCCGGTGACGACAATCGGCGAATCCGTTCCGCTGCCAGTCACGGCGGGCAGGATGGCGCTGGTGCACGAGGCGGCATAGCCGGTGATCGGCGCACCGCCATCGAAGGCGGGCGGCAAGAACGACAACGTGGCCATGCCATTGCCCGCCTGAATCCCATTCAATGCGGGTGCATCCGGCACGGTCGGGAAGGAGACGGTGGTATTCGGCCAGATCAGATTCCGCGGCGCCGCCAATTCCCTCACGTTGTTGATTGTCACGGAATATGACGCGCCTGTTGTCAGCGGTGTGGTGGTGAGTATCACCGCCGCGGGATCGGTGTCGGCGACGGCCAGCGTGATGCTCGCCCCGTTATCGATCGCGTAGTTGTCGATTGTTGTCGCACTGACCGCCTCGACCGCGCGATTGAACAGCAGCCGAATCTGGGTGGGACTCAGTCGGGTCGCGGAAATCACGTCGTAGCTGTAGTTGACCCATTGGTCATACAGATTCAGGATGCGCGGGTCCGGTATGTTTCGCGCCAGCGGCGGCATTGGGCCCGGAAAATTTCCCGGCAGGGCGGAATCGCGGACGTAGAGGCGCGAGTTGGCGAGGTCATCGCGAATCAGTCCTCCAAACGGCCCGATGAGGTTGGTGTTTTGCGTCGGCGTCTCGAAACGCATATCGAAAATCGGGCCGCCGCCACCAGGTTGATGGCAGTGCGCGCAATTCGACGAAAGATAGGAGCGCACGCGATGCTCCAGCGGCGCGGAAACATCGTCGATCGCAACCGCGCGCGGATAGGTGGAGGCGGCGTTGAGCGGCGTATCGAGCATGCCGAGCAGGTCCCAGGTATGCAACTGGTTGTCGGTGCGTCCGGTACTCTGATAGGTGAAGTCGCCATTCAACTGCGCGGTGCGGATGCCGAGGACCATGCCGGCGCTGGAATTGTGGCAACGCACGCAATCGTCGGGGCCGGGATAGGAATAGACCTGGTTGCGCGTCGAGCCATCCGCCTCGGTGATGACCAGCGTTTCGTCCAGCGGCGCGGACACCAGTTCAGCCTCGCTATGGACACCCTGAACCGGCGGGATCCAGCGATAAGTCGCGCCGCGAATGCTGCCGTCGGCATTACGGACCAGAACACGGGTCTCGAGCCTGCGCACCGGAAATGCCGCGCCCGGGCTCCTCATATCGAAGTTCTTGATAATCACGGTGCCATTGGGAAAACTCCAGCTGCCGTTGGCCGCGAAGCCGATGCGCGGCGACGTGACAGGATTGGTCGGCTCGCTGCTGTTGAATGGGATGGCGATGAAGCGCGACTTTTCGGCGCCGTCCGTCCACAGCGGCGAATTCACGTCATAGGGCATAAAGCCCGGATGCGGCGTGCGTGCGGGTACGTCGGTGAAGACGCCCGTCAACGTCAGCGTGGCCGGCATCGGGTCGCTGGAAGTCGCCGGCAGCATGCCGTTCATGTACGCGCCAATGGACACGCGTGCATCGAGGCCCACTTGGCTATCGGCATGACTTAGCGCGGCAATACCCGCCAGCATGATGGCGAGGATGCCAGTTCGGCGGCGCAGAACATGGGAACCGTTGCGTCTGGAAATCATATAGCGGCTTCGCGAGTCCGGGTCTTCAGAGGAAACCCAAATGCCAATTTACGTGAACTGGTCTGTATTCGGTAAACACACGGCGAAAAATAGCAAACTCCAGCATTGGCGCGCCTTTCAAAGGCGTTTTGCCCGAAGTGCCGCGCCGGTGCTAGGCTTTGATGCGCACGCAAACAATACCAAGGAAAGATCATTGCGAGATGTTTGCGCAGTGTGATTGACCCTGCCATTTGAAGCTAGTAAATTGAAACAGTCAGACGGACAGAGCCAACTCGCCACCGTCGCCCGTGAATGCCGGAGAACCAGGCACGGGCACATGCCTCCATGACACGACCGACACATCGATGACTCAGTCGCTTGTTGCCGCACCGGGAGGCCGATTCGCAGTCGTGAGACTGCCTTGACAGTGGAATGGGAGAACTCATCATGGGTGCACCACGTTTCGTTCGGTTATTGTCAATCACGGCTGTTGCGCTATTTGCATCCGCCGTCGTCGTTGAAAACGCTTTCGCGCAATGGACCTATCGCTTCACGCCGGGGCCGTTGGTTCGCAATATCACGGTGTACGCCAACAATCCCGTCGCGGGCACGCATACCTTGTTTGCCTCGACGCTGACAAATGGAATGTACAAGGGTATCGACAACGGCACGTCGGTCACGTGGCAGACCATCAACACCGGCATCCCGATTGGTCAGGTGCGCGCGCACGTGGCCGTCAGCACGACGCTGACCACGGATTTTTATGCAGTGACCGACGGCGCGGGGATTTTCAAAACCACCGACGGCGGCGCCACATGGACCGCCATTAACGGCAGTGGCGCGACCGCGCTGGGTTGTCTGGATGTGCGCACCGCGTCAGTTGTCGTCGCCACGCAACCGCGCACCTTGCTGGTATCAACGTCTTGCCGCAATGGAAGTGGTGTCTATCGCAGCGTTGATGATGGCGCCAACTGGACGCGGTTAGGGCCCGCCCCGGGTTTGACCGGATCGCTTCCGGGTGACGTGCAATCGTCTGGGCTGAACCGCACAACCCCCACCCCACCAACACAACCCACTTATTATCTGGCCACCTCCAATTACGGCGTATTCAAGAGCACCGACGGCGGCGCAACCTGGTCCGCAGCCAATAACGGAATTACCGGGACAAACGCATTCAATGTCACCTTTAGCGGCGCCACCGGAACGGCCGAGCTACTCGTATACGTTCATGGCAGCGGTGTGTACCGTTCCACCGATTCCGGTGCGAATTGGGCGCTTTCGGAAGCAGGGTTGCCCACGGGCTATGCCGCGCTCGGCGGCATCAATCGCGAAACCGGTTTGATTCAATACATCGGTCTCGATAAGCAGGGGATCTACAGGACGACCAATGGCGGCCTGAACTGGTCACCGTGGGGCAGCACCGCCACCGACAGCGATGCGAAATACGCACGCGGGATAAGTTCCCCGGTAACGGGCATTGCGGGGCTCTATTACCTTTCGACGATTGAAGGGGTCGTAAAAACCACCAACGACGGGACGACGCTTCAGTTGGCCGGCGACATGAACGGAGGTCGTGTAAATGCAATCTCGCATGATCGCGATACACCCAGCATCGCTTATCTCGCGCTTAAATTTCCGTTGAAGGTCAGCAATATCTATGGGGACTACAACAGTCCGGCGTTGTTTACCTTGCTTGACAATGGTGTCACCGGCGCGACCAATGACGGCGTGGTCTATCAGGACCGCCTGACGCCGGCAAACCTCTATATCACCACCAACAATCGCGGCATCTTCAAGAGTACCAATGGCGGCACGTCATTCGTTGCCATCAACAATGGCCTGCCCAACATGATCGGGAAATCAAGCCGTCTCGCCATCGACCCCACCAATTCGCAGAACGTGTTTCTGGGACTGAGCGACGAGGGCGGTGTTTACAAGAGCACCAATGGCGGCACCAGTTGGGTATTGTCCAGTACCGGCCTTTCTACGACACCGAAGGCCATGAACATCAATATCGTGACCGTCGACCTCAACAATCCCAGCATCGTCTGGGCGGCGACCAGCGACGGTGTTTTCAAATCCACCAATAGCGGGGCCAACTGGACGCAAAAATATTCGGCGGTCGATGGCGCCGGCTCGCCATTGGGCTCGAATGTCGTCCGCGTGCGCCCGGGCAACTCGAATGAAATCTACATTGCCAATTACCACGTGAATGCCAATGGCACGCTAGTGGCCAGTTCCGGTCTGCAAAGGAGTATCGACGGCGGCACCACCTGGAACAACATTCTGCCCGGCCACAAAATATCACAGGTACGCGTTACGGCCGGCGGCGATATCTATGCCGGCGTTTCCGCCCAAATTGGCAATCCGGCGGTCTACCTGTCGACCAACGGCGGTACGTCGTTTGTGCCGTATTCCGCGAACCTGCTAGGCAGCGATATCCGCAGCTTCGGCATTGGCGCCGACGACTCCGTGCTGATTTCGTTATCGCTCGAGAATGGTTTCTACACCAATGACGCCGGCCAGACACCCATCCTGAGAGTGACCAAGATCGGCGCCGGCACGGTCACATCGTCGCCGGTCGGCATCAATTGCGGCGACACCTGTGCCGCGTCGGTCGCCGCCGGATCGGTGCTCACGCTTACCGCCACGCCATCGGCGGGCTCCACGTTCTCCGGCTGGAGCGGTGGGGGTTGTACCGGCACTGGAACCTGCGTGGTGACCGTGAACCTCGCGACGACCGTTGTCGCCACCTTCACCGGCGGATCGTTCTCACTGCTGTCAGTGAAATCGCGGAAAACGCATGGGCCGCTTGGCGCATTTGATCTCAGTATCGATCCGGCTATCGCCACCAGCGGTTTGGTCGCCGTCGAATCGCGCGCGATCGGCGCGGGTCACAAAATTGTCTTCCAGTTCAGCGGGCCGGTCACCTCGGTAGGTGGCGTGACGTCGAAAGATGCTGCCGGTTTGAATGATGTCGGTTCGGCTGCGTTTGCGATCAGCGGCAACGATGTGGTCGTGACCCTTACCGGCGTGCCAGACAACCGGCGCGCCAAGATCTCTCTGACCGACATCAATAGCCCGGGCACCAATGCCTCCGCATCGATTGGTTTTCTGGTGGGTGATGTGAACAACACGCGCACCGTTTCCGCCGCCGATACCAGTGTCGTCAAGGCACGCTCGGCGCACACCACCACGGTGCTGAATTTCAAATTCGATGTGAACGCGACAGGCGTCATCAGCGCTGCCGACATCGCGGCCGTGAAGGCGCGGCCGGGGACGCTGGCGCCGTAGGCATCAAAGGCGCGGAATTCCTGGGGCGCGTCGCAAAAGTCAAGCACTGGCGCGCCTCCTGGCGACATATCGGCCTGAACGCCCCGCCGGTGCTAGTGTTTTAACGGAAGTTCCGGCTACCTGCCGTCTGCATGGGGCAGTACGACCCGTGATGTTTACGGTATGACCCGCCCCGACCGCGCCTTCGCCGCAGCCACATCGGCCGCATCAATTGCGCCCGATGCATTCAGATCAAAACGGAAATTCGCGACATCCAGCGGCTGATTTCCGCGCGCCTTGACCGCGCTGATGTCGCTGGCGTTTACGGATTGCGTGCTGTTCACGTCGCCGACCAGGAAAGCGAGCGAAACAGAGGTCGTGAATCCCGGACTGTTTACATCGTTCAGCGTGAGGGTGATGCGCTGATTGTCGGCAATCCCGATGAGGTTGACGATGACATCGTTGCCGGATGCGCTCGTGAACGCCTGGCCCACCTGCGCTGCCGATGCATCCGTGGCGATCGCCGTGCCGGGATTCGTGATCGGCAGATTGAATTCGAAAACGATACGGTGCCCCGTGCCACTCATGCGTGATTCGACCGTCACCGGGCCAGCCGTCGCGATCGGCAAATTGTATGTTGTCGCGCCGTGAATCTTTCGGGATTTCACTCCGACCCGCGTCAGCGGTGCACCGTTTGTCGCTGTCACGTCCACGGTTGCCGATGCGGGGCCGGGACCGACTGAATTGGTTGCGGTCACGCTGCACGATTGCAGAATACCGTTTGGTAGCCCGCTAACAGTGATCGGCGAGGTCGCACCTGCCGCGGTCGCCCCTGAAGGGCTGCAGGTCACGTTGTATGTAGAGATCACGGCGCCGCCGTCGTTCGTCGGCGGAGTAAAACTGATGCTTGCCTGCGAGTTTCCGGGAACGGCCGCGCCAATAGTTGGCGCGCCGGGAACGGTTGGCGGCAAAGGTGTGAAAGAGGCCGCCACACTGCACGCCGCCGTAATCGGCCCGGTGGTGTAGAGATTTCCGTTCAGTGTACCCATGCAGGTGCCACCGACGTTTGCCGAGTAGCCGACATGGGGCGTAATCGTGAAGCTGGTCGATGCGCCGTGGTTGACGTTCTGTACGGTGGTGGGCGCGATCGTACCGTTTGCCCCGGCGCTCGGCGTGACAGCATAGTTATTGAGCGTGAAGGTGGCAATCACCGTGCAATTGGCGGTGATGGGCAGCGTGACGTAATTGACGCCATTGAGCGTGCCACCGCAGGTACCGGTGACGACAGCGTTGTGCCCGACGGCTGGCGTGATCGTGAAAGGCGTCGTTTGGCCCTGTACGACCTGTTGCACGCCCAGCGGACTGAGGAAGCCGTTACCGATTATCGATGGCGTCACGTCGAACACGGGCGGCCCCGCCACCGTGGTCGAGGTGAATGTGAAGGTCGCGGTGCCGACCGTCAGCGTTGAAGTCTTGACAGTGCTGCCGGTATTGGCACTGGTATGCCGTATACAAATGTAGGCGTCTGTCGAAGTCTGAGTCGCAGTGGTCGTGTACGGAACTGAGCAACTCGTGGAGGGGGTGGTCGAGAGTGTGTATTCGCCGTTGGAAATCGAGATGTTTGTTAGCGCACCGAGGCCGGTAAGTTTGACCAAATTCGACACCACAGGGAGGCTCGTTGCGACATTGTTGAGCGGGAAAAAGACCAACTGGTCAGGGAGCGTGTCAGTGGACGATGAAAAACTGTAAATCGTGCCATTGGAATAGTTGGCGAGGTAGAGTTCGCCGTTTTGGCCTTCGCCGAAGGTACTGACTTGCGGCGTCAGGCTGGGGATCTGGGTGACGCTACCGGGCGGATCATTGACGAAAAGTTTCGACTGTACGTAATCGCCGAACACATATTTGCCGGCAAGGTCAGGCGTACTTACGCCGCGATACACGTAACCGCCGGTCACGGATTGGCCTACCGTGTGGCTGTACTCAAGAATCGGGGCGACGTAGTTTGCTGGCGTCAAGTTACAGCCAGATGATGGGAAGTAGCAATGATTGCCTTCGAGAATGTTCCAGCCATAATTCGCACCGCCGCTGCTATCGGCTGGTTGCCGATCAATTTCTTCCCACGCGTTCTGGCCGACATCGCCGATATAAAAATCACCATTCAATCGGTCGAAGCTGATGCGCCACGGATTGCGCACGCCGTAGGCCCAGATTTCCGGACGTGCGCCGCCGACACCGATGAACGGATTGGTCGACGGAATATAGGGTGCGGCAATATCGACATTGAGGCGAATGATCTTGCCGAGAAGCGTGTTGAGATTCTGACCGAACCGATCGGGTCGCCGCCGCCTACCGCCATCACCCACGCCTGCATACAAGAAACCGCCCGGTCCAAATCGCAAGGCGCCGCCGTTGTGATTGGATTGACCCGGATGCGGGATGGTGAGGATGTTCACGCGCGATGCCGGATTGGCGATGTTTGGATCTGCGGTAGATCGAGTAAACCGCGCGATGACAATATCGCCCAGCGCAATTCCCGCCCCCGCACTCGTCGTCGAGGTGAAATAGACGAAGAAATAGCCGTTAGTAGCGTAGTCCGGATGAAACGCCAGCCCGAGCAAGCCGCGCTCCCCGCCGCTCGTCACAATGGCGGGTGCAGTCGTGAGATCCAGAAACGGCGTCGTCAGCAAAAAACCATTCTGAATGATGCGAATGCGGCCAGTTTGCTCGGCGACAAACACGCGACCGCTGCCGTCACCCGCGTTGGCGATGTCCACGGGCAAATTGAGGCCGCTTGCCAGTGGCGCCAGCGTGATATTGGCGAAGGAAGCCGGTGCGAGGCACCATGAAATGATCGTGAGAAGCAGGGGGAGAAAATACTTGCGCAATTGAAAACTCCGAAAGAAGACTGCCTCCCTGCTGGCGTTCGTTTGTGCGCGATGATGCCTTTTTTGTTGTTGGGAGAACCTTAGCTGATGTGGCATGCATGCGCAAGCGCCTGCATGCGAGCGGCAGCGGGCAAACTGACCCATGATTCGGCGCGCATGCATGTTCCGAACAAATCCGGAAACCAGGCTCTGGCAGGGCGACCGGGCAAAAAGACGCCCGAACCGCCTTGCCGACGGATCAATAGACCGCGCCGGCAATCACACGCTGGTAGATCGCGTTAAGAATCTTCTCCTCATGCCGATACATCGCGGAGTACTTTCCCGGGTTAGTGTCGGGATCAAATCCCGGCCCGCCGATCAAATAGATCATCCCATTCCTTTTTATCCGGTCAAACACCAGCGCGGACGTCAACCCCCATGCATCACCCAGATGACCGACGGCTTTGAAACCGCCGCCATCAACAAGTCGATCTCCCGACCCTTTGCCGCTTAGGTCCAGAAATTGCTGATTGCCGAGCCCCCACGCATTGAACTGGTCCTTGTGTGTGCCATAGGAGCTGCTGCCGTTATTGGCAACTGCGTCGTGGCGCCATTGGACGGAAAGCATGGTCTCAATGGTTTGCGATTTCAGAAATGGCTTGCCCGCGTGCACGCCGTTGTTCATCAGCATCAGCATGATCTTTCCCAGATCCGCGGCGGACAGCCGGATGTTTCCCTGCGGGCCGAACGCCGTACCGTTGGTGCCGATCACATAGTCCGGCCCTGCACGCGGCACCGGCGACACCTTTCTGTAATCGTCGACCTGCGGCACCCACGGACCCGCAGGATTCCAGACGTGTTTGTCATTCACCTCAATTGCCTTGCGATAGAGCGCGGCAGTGTTATCGAGATCGGCTTTGGAGAATTCCGCAGGATTGAATCCGCCGCGCAAGCCCAGTGGATCGAGAACCAGCCGTTTCATCAGGCGGTCAAATCGTTCACCACTGGCGCGTTCCATGATGGTGCCAATGACTCCCCAGGGCAGGTTGGCGTACTGGAAATATGCGCCGGGTTTCGCGTTCTGTGCCCACATGGCGCCCGTACCGTACAACGATCCAGCCGGCAGCAGCGCGTCCTTCAGCGCATGTTTCGCTTCCCAGTAATAGCCGCCCTCGTCACGCAGCGAGGAAGTATGGGTGAGCAACATGCGCAACGTAATCGGGTCATCCGGAAAGTACGGATTGCGCAGCCGGTAACCGAGATAATCGCTCACGTCCCGATCGAGTGCGAGTTTGCCATCCTCGACCAAGCGCAGCACGCCGAGCGTGGTAACCAGTTTGGAGATCGACGCGATGCGGTACTGCGTTGAAGAATTGGCCGGCTTGCTGTTCGCAGGTGTTTTTTCGTCGATGAAGCGGCGGCCAAACTGCTTGTGATATACAACTTTCCCATCGCGCACCGCCAGCACCGACAGGCTGGCGAGTGGGCGTGCGGTGTCCTGCACGATGGCGGCCAATTCTGCGTCCAGCGAGACGATGGCAGCCGACGCGCCCTTTGGTATATCCGGCTCTGTGCCCTGACTGCTAATTGACATCGCCAGCAGGCCCATGCCGAGCCAGGCTGCGAATTTCGATCTCATGCTGTCTATTCACTTTCCCGGACGTGACGCCGTTTCTGTTGCAGGCGCCGGCGGCGTTGTCAGCACATCCAGCATCGCGGCGGTTTCTGCGTCCGGCATGCCATCAAACAACGATGGCCGGTACTTCATCTGAAAAGCGGCGATCACCTTGATGGTAGGCTCGTCAAATTCCGCGTTAAGTGGAACCGCATATCCGAAACTCGCGAGTTTCTGTTGAAACCAGTCGATATTAGGCAAGTCCTGTTCGTAAATTAACTTCTTCTGCGCGACCAATGCGGAGTCCGGCCAAAGAATCAATCCCTCATCGGCAAAGCGCTTCCACGGGAAGCGCGGACCCGGGTCGGGCTTGCGTTGCGGGGCAATATCGCTGTGAGCCAACACCCGGTCCGCCTTGATGCCATGCTCGGCCATGATTTTCTTTACCAGTGCAATCACCGCATCAATTTGCGAAGCCGGAAAGTCAAAATAAATCCGGCCCTGCGGGGTATTCTGGTAACCCAGATTGACGATTTCGATGCCGATCGACGCCGCATTCAATTGCGTCTGCCCCTTCCAGGAACTCACGCCTGCCTGATAGGCGCGGCGATTGTCGTCAACCAGTTGGTAGATCGTGGGGGGATTGTCGCCCACCAGATAATGGCTACTGACGCCGCCTTCGGTTAGCACCTTTAGCGACGTCGGAAAGTCCAGCGCGGTGTAATGGATGATCAGGAATTGCGCACGGCTATCCTGGCTCACTGACGTATAGGTTCGGTCAATATACGGGCCCATTGCGCAGCCGGAGAGCAGGGCGAGAAGCAGGGTGACGAGCATTCGTTTCATGACGGTGTCCTAGCCTCGATGGCTCAAGTTGATTTGGCCGCGCGGGCGGCAATTCTTGCTGCCGCGACGTGCGCGTCGCTGGTTCGCACGTTTAGGTCAACGTCCGATGGTAACGCGGCGCGCATGGTCTGTTCGATGACCGGGTGCATTTGCGCGACACGCCCAGCCAGCGCCATTGGGCGCGGGCCAAAGCGTGAAAGCATTGCATTGCCCAGTCGGGCGAGTTCCGCACCGGCGCGCTGAAGTATACGCAATGCCGCCGGATCCCGGTCCGCGGTTGCAGCGACCGCCAGCGCGAGCGTGCCGATCTCGCCGCGCTCTCGTTGATAGACAAATTCACGCGACTTCGCCCAGTCACTGCCGCCGAGTCGATTGAACAATTCGATTGCCATCGGCGAATCGCACCATGAACCGGGCAGGGCATCTTCGCCACGCCAGATATGTCGCAGCGCTTCGATCGCAATCCAGAAGCCGCCGCCCGCATCGTCAAGAATAGCCCCGCGCCCGCCGGCGCGATGAAAAGTACCAGCGGAATCGATAAACGCCGCGATGCTGCCAGTACCGGCATAGACAACATAGCCTTCGCCCGGGGCGAACAGGTCGAGGCAGGCAATCTCGATGTCGCTGTGCAGGGTGACGGCTTCGACATTGGTGCCGAATGCCGATGCGATCAACGCGCGAATCAATTCACCTCGCTCGGTGAAACCGGTCATGCCCGCACAGATGTGTGACGGGCGATATCCGGGTGGCAGCGCGCGGGCAATCGCGTGCATGCATTCACGGATGTGCGCGCGTCCCGCGTCGGTGCTCATTTGCAGAGCAGTCAATCCCACGACACTGCCATCAGCAACGATGTCATCATTCGCGTTGGCGATTGCCCAGCGGGTTTGGGTGCCACCGGCGTCAATGCCGAGGCCAAAATGATGAAGATACTGGTCATGGAGCTCTCGCAATTTCATCTTCAGCGGTCAGATCGCGGGAATGCCTTCGTCCCAAAGCGATCATTGCGAATTGCCGCCCGACTGCCGAAATCTCTGTCCGATCGATAGGTCCAGCGTCCGTTTTGCGTCGACGCGCATCATGAAGTCGCCGGCTCCATTGGCACGGACCGGAAGCGGTAAAGATCGCCAGTTTTGCCATGACTCGAGTCCAGACCGCAAGCCACGTCAGGCGGTTTGCCGTGTCGCTTCGCCAAACTCGATACCTCCCAGTTTGCCGTCGCGCTGCATGGTTCCACCGATTAATCTGAGGAGCATGGCGGGCGATCGTTTTCAAGCCAGGGCATGGCTGGAATCAGCGCCGGTGTCGCATAGACCGCCTTCAATTGATCGGCAATGCCCTTCCGGTTTTCCATCAATGCAGCCATGCTGAAGTGGATATGCCCATCAATCGTTTTTCGCGTTCGCATCAGCGCGACCTGATTGACAATTTCCTCTGGCTTCCAAGACTTCGGCGATGCATCGATGCGACTGGTAAACATACCGGGCCAGATGTGACGGCGGGCCTTGTTCTGGCCGATCCAGTATTCCATCAAGACGCCGAATGCTTGCTGCGGCGGGTCGATCGGCCAGTAGAGTTGCGGGGCGAGGTAGTCCATCCAGCCGTTCTTTAACCACAGTTCGACATCGGCATAGATCTTGTCGTACTGACTGAAGCCAGTGATGCCTGGCGGGCGTCTATCCGGCCGTCCCAGGCCGAATGGACTCACGCCAAATCGCATCCACGGTTTCTCGCGATGAATGCTGGTGTGTATGCGTTCAATCAACAGGTTGACATTTTGCCTGCGCCAGTCAGCGCGACTTAACTTGCCGCCATTTCGCGCATAGCGGTTCCACGACGGCTGATCGGGGAAATCGACTTCCGGCGTATTCTCGGTCACTGGCGCGCCTGGATTGACGGGGACCGGATACGGGTAGAAATAGTCGTCGATATGCACGCCGTCGATGTCGTAGCGGCGCACTACGTCGAGAATGACGTCCAGTGTGCGCTGCGCCGCGGCATCCTCGCCGGGGTCCATCCAGAGATAGCCACCGTAGCTCTTGACGATATCCGGGTTGGTGTTGGCGATGTGCGTGAGCGCGTTGGGCGACTTCGCCGACACATGCCGGGCGCGATAGGGATTGAACCATGCATGCAGTTCGATGCCGCGCTTGTGGGATTCGTCAATCCACATCTTCAATGGGTCGTAGTATGGATTGGGCACCTTTCCCTGCTCACCGGTCAGGTATTCCGACCAGGGTTCCAGTATCGAAGGGTAAAGTGCATCGGCAGCGGGGCGCACCTGGAAGATCAGTGCATTGAGATTCAGTTCGCGCGCACGCTCGACAATGCGAATGATCTCCTGCTGCTGTTGTTCGGTTGAAAGGCCTTGCTTGCTCGGCCAGTCGATATTCGCAACCGTCGCGACCCATGCGGCTCGGAACTCGCGCGGGATCGGCGGGGGAACGTTGGCGACGTCGCGGCTTGACTTGGGGATATCAGCGCAGCCGGCAAGCAGTATCCCACAGCATAATAATGCGTAGACCGCCATTTGACGGGGCTTTCCGGACATAAATTGCCTGAAAGCCGCGCCAGTGCTTGTGGTCGAACGGGGTTCGATCCCCGGGGGCGCCCGGGGGGGGGGGGGCCGGGGGGGGCGGCGCGCAAGCAAATTTATACTTTCACAAACCATTTTTTCTTCCACATAAACCAAGCGACCAGAAGCATCGCGAGATTGAACAGTATCGCAAACGTCAGCGAAGCATTCACCGCTGAAATCGGCAATGACTGCAATGGCGCATACAACGCGCCTTTCAGCGAAATCATGCCTCCACCATCCTGCGCGAATTTGATGTAACCGAGCATTTTCGCGACGAAACCGGAAAACGCAAAGATGAACAAGGCGTTCATGCCATAGATGGTAAAGGGCTGCAACCAGCGTTGTGATTGCGCGCGAATGGTTGGCGATTCGTTGCCATCGATGAGCCAGTAGAACACGGCGAACATGAGCAATCCCCAGCCCGTCATGAAAATTGAAAATGAAACTGTCCACAGGCTCTTGTTGATCGGCATGAATGTCGCGTCGATGATCGCGCCGACCCAAAGGCTTGCGAGACCTGCAATCATCATCCACACCGTTTTTTCTGCCTTGGAGCATGCAGACAATAACCAGCGTCCGGTCAGCACGCCGAACAATTGTGTGCAAAGCGCCGGCAACGTGCTTACCAAACCTTCTGGATCCCAGGTTCTCGATTGCACCCACAGGTGCCCATCGAGCAATAGTCGATCTACGTATGCTCCGAAGTCGCGCCCCGGTTCCAGCACGCCAGCGGCAATGCGGCCGTCAACATCTGCCACCGGCACAATCAACATCAACCCTGTGTAGATAGCGAACAGCGCCGCGATCCACAGGCACTGCTGCCGCCAGTTGAAATACAGCACGATGGGCGCTGCCAGCATCGTACACAACGCAATACGCTGCAGTACACCCGGGATGCGAACTGTCGAAAAATTGAAATTCGGTATCAGGTTGAGCACGCAGCCGATGAGAAAAATCAGCGTCGCGCGTTTGAATAACTGCCGCAGCAATTGAGCCTTGTTTTCTCCCGTCTCCGCACGACGACTCAAAGAGAGCGTCATCGACACGCCACAGATGAACAGGAAGAACGGAAATATCCAGTCGGTGAAGGTCCAGCCATTCCACTTCGCATGTGCCAGTTGTGAATACAGGTGTCCCCAATCGCCCGGATTGTTGACCAGCACCATGCCCGCGATGGTGAAGCCGCGAAACGCGTCGAGCGAAATCAGGCGATTGTTTGCCGCAGCGCCCATGACGCCGGTCATGTCAGTCGGCCGCCTTCTTGCCAAATTGCGGATCGATCCTGACGAAAGCGGCGGCCACCAACGAGGGCAGGGTGGCAATGCACACCCAGATAAAGAAGTGTTGATAACCCAGCTGCGCTTGCAACCAGCCGCTGGCCATGCCCGGCAGCATCATGCCCAGCGCCATGAAACCGGTGCAGATCGCGTAATGCGCGGTCTTGTGCTTGCCTTCGCCCCCGTTGCTGGCGACCATGATCATGAACAGCAGATACGCGGCGAATCCGAAGCCGTAACCAAATTGCTCCACGGCAATCGCGGTTGCGATGAGAAAGATATTGCCGGGCATCGCAAACGCAAGATACACAAACGCAATGTTCGGCAGATGCACGGACAGCAACATTGGCCACAACCAGCGCTTCAAGCCGTGGCGTGAAATAGCATAGCCGCCGAGCAATCCGCCGAGAGTGAGGGCGATCACGCCGATCGTCCCATATACCAAACCGACATCAGACGTGGAGAGCCCGAGTCCGCCCTTGCTCGCGGGATCAAGCAAAAATGGCGCAACCAGTTTCAGCGCCTGCGCTTCCCCGAAACGGAACAGCAACAGAAACGCGAGAACAACCCAGATATCCTTTCGCCTGAAGAAGGAAGCGAAAGTCGACACAAAACCGTCGAGGACGTTTTCACCTTCTGCCGTGGGCTGGTCACCCGTCGGAACCGGCAACATGAACCGGTGATAGACGAACAGCGCGAAGAACATCGCCGCCAGGATGAAGAATACAATCGACCACGCCAGCGTGACATTGCCGGTCTGTTCGCCGAGTTTTCCCGCCAGGAATACCAGGCCGCCTTGCCCCGCAATCATGGCAATGCGATAAAAAGTGCTGCGTACGCCGACAAATGCGGCCTGCTGATGCTGCTCCAGTGCGAGCATGTAGAAACCATCCGCCGCGATATCGTGCGTGGCCGAACTGAATGCCATCAGCCAGAACACCGCCAGCGTGATCTGGAAAAAATGCGGCATCGGCAACGTCAGCGCGACCAGCGCCAGCGAACCACCGATCACCAATTGCAGCAGCACAATCCAGAAACGCTTGGTGCGGAACAAGTCGACAAACGGTGACCACAACGGCTTGATCACCCATGGCAGATAAAGCCAGCTCGTATAAAGCGCGATGTCGGTGTTGGAGATGTTGAGGTTCTTGTACATGATGACCGACAGCGACATCACGACGACATAGGGAATGCCCTGGCCGAAATACAGCGACGGAATCCACCACCATGCACTTCTTGCCGCGTCGATAGGTTTGGGAGTGGCCTCCTTCTCTGAAGGCAGTGCAACACGACTCATGCAGTGGATCCGTCAAGTGCCGCACGCACACTGCCTTTGGCATCGGCCAATTCTTTCATGGCATTCGCAACGCTGATTTTTTTCAGGAGTGCCACAATAGCCACCTTGACCTGATAGTCGCATGACTCCAACATGGCCTGCGCGTTCGCGTCGTCGGCGCCGGTCGCCAGCGCCGTCAGGCGAATCGCACGCTTCGTCAGCTTCGCGTTAGTCGGTTTCAGGTCGACCATCAAGTTGCCGTAGATCTTGTTCAAGCGCACCATCACCGCGCTGGAAAACGTGTTCAGAGTAATCTTCTGCGCCGTCCCCGCCTTGAGGCGCGTGCTGCCCGAAATGAGTTCAGCACCGGTGTCGAGTGTGATACCGATCTCTGCCTGCAACACCAGCGGTGCGCCCGGATTGTTGGCGATACCGATGGTTAGCGCACCGGCCTCACGCGCAGCACGCAATGCACCCAGCACATAGGGCGTAGTACCGGCGGCGGCAAGCAGCAGCACTACATCGCGAGTATTAACTCCCGCAGCGATGATATCTGTTGCACCCTGTTCGAGTTTGTCTTCTGCGCCTTCTATGGCTTGATAGACCGCGTCCCTGCCGCCCGCCAATAGCGCCACCGCGCGTTCTCGTGGCCACGAGAATGTTGGGTATAGCTCTACGCTATCCAGCAAGCCCAACCGACCAGATGTACCGGCACCAACATAGACAAGCCGCCCGCCGGCGTCAAGACGAGGCACAGCGGCGGCAACTGCCACGGCAATCTCAGGCGCGGCGGCACGCACGGCATTGACGGCGGTCACCTGATCGTCAGCAAAGGCATTGACGAGGTCAATCACCTCGTACTCATCAAGCCGCGTATGTTCCAGACTAGGCGTTTCAGTTTTAAGCATTTCTGCGGCGTCCTTCAATTGCGATTCATTGCGAGTCGCAATGTTTCAATGGGTTTATCCTGCGCGCGCAATCGATACGCCTTCGACGTACACATCCTTCAATTGAAGATCCCGATCAATGACCACCATATCTGCCCACGCGCCCGGCACGAGCCGGCCGCGATCCGCAAGCCCCAGATAGTCGGCCGCATTGGTTGAAACTCGTCGCGACGCATCGGCGAGATCCAGTCCAATCTGATTGACCAGATTGCGGAATGCCTGGTCCATGGTCAGCGTCGATCCCGCCAGTGTACCGTCGGGCAGTCGCACACCACCCAGGCATTTAGTTACGGTGTGACGGCCCAGCCGGTATTCGCCATCGGGAATCGGTCACGAAGAACAGGCGGGGAATGCAACGCAACGCCACACGAATAGCACCGGGATGTACATGCAACATATCAGGAATGATTTCCGCAAATTCCGCATGGGCGAGAGCAGCGCCTGCCATGCCGGGAAGGCGATGATGCAACCCCGTCATGGCATTGAAAAGATGCGTGAATCCGCTGGCGCCCTTGGCGAGTGCGCTTACGCCATCCTCATAGGTGCCCGAGCTGTGGCCGATTTGAATTCTGAATCCGGCTGCCACCAGGGATTCAATCGCCTCCAGATTGCCGGCGACTTCAGGCGCCAGCGTAATGACCCGAATTGGGGCCAACGCGTTCAGGCGTTGCAACTCGCCTGAATTTAATGGGCGCGCAAAATCCGGTTGTGCGCCGAGTTTGCCGGGATTGATGTAGGGACCTTCCAAATGCACGCCAAGCACGCGGGCGGCTGGGGCGCCAGATCGCTGTAATGCGCGATCGCAATAGGGCGCCAGGCCGGCAAAGGCGCTTTCCAGATCGCTCATCGGCGCGGTCATGGTGGTTGCCAATAGCGACGTGGTCCCACTGCGCGCATGAACTTCGGCGATACGTAATACCGACTCGCCACCATCCATGATGTCGTGCCCGCCGCCGCCATGCACATGCGTATCGACAAAACCCGGCAAGATGATGGGCATGGGGGAATCCCGCAAGCTGTGAATTTCAATTGCCTCGCCGGTAATCCCCGTTAATCGGCCACCACTGGAGTTGCCGTTACCTTCGCCGGGAATGAACTCGATGGCGCCACGAACGAAGCCATGCGGCGTCAGAATATTTCCGTCGATGCGATTCATGCGACGCAGGTCACGCAAGATCTGGACGGTGTGAAATGCCTGATGCGAAGAAATGCGTCGCGACCAATAGGCATGGAACCGGCAACGGGATGCCTATGCATTCAACTGTCCCCGTGCCACAACCAAATCAGGCATTCGGGATTCATTTCGCCGCTCAATCTGAATTCGCAATTTGCAGGCCATTCCGCTATGATAAAACCAATTTTATCCCAAAGGGTCGGCGCATTTGCGGCGCATTCATTTTGCGCTGCAATTGCTTTGAGCATATTTGGCGAGCTGAAAAAGAAACCGAAACCGTTTTATAGTCGCATGCGGTTTCCGGCGAATTCACAAAAAAACATTGGAGGTGGTATGGCTATACGCATTCTGTTGATCTGTTTGATGGTATCGCTGTCGAGCTGGGCGTTCCCGGCCTCAGCGAAGAATTTTCGCTGGGCATCAAAGGCGATGCGACCACCCAGGATCCGCATGGACAGGATGAAAGCTTTACCAAATCGATCAATGCGCTGGTTTATGAGCGGCTGATACAACCCGGAAAGGATATGTCGCCAACACCGTGGTTGGCAACTTCCTGGAAAGTGGTCAGCCCGACCAAGCGCGTCATCACCCTGCGTAAGGGAGTGAAATTTCACGATGGCTCCACCATGACTGCAGACGATGTGGTTTTTTCCTTCGAGCGCGCGGCAAAGTCAAACCAGTTCAAGACCTATTCGATTCCGGCAGGCGTCGCCAAAAAGATCGATGACTACACGGTCGAATTCACCACCGCGACCCCAAATCCAGTCGGCCTTATTTCCATCGGTGAAATCCCGATCATGAGCAAGAAGTGGGCAGAGAAAAACAACGCGCTGCTTCCGCAGGATTTCACGACGAAAGAAGTCACGTACGCGTCGCGCAATGCCATGGGTACCGGACCGTACAAACTGGTCTCGTATGAACCGGGCATAAAGATCGTGCACACCAGGAATCCAGATTGGTGGGGCATCAAGGAAGGGCGCTCGGAGAGCAATATTGACACCATTGAGTACCGCCCCATCACCAGCGACGCGACGCGAATGGCTGCTCTTAAGTCTGGCGAAATCGACTTCATTCCCGATCCGTCGGTCCAGGATGTGAATTTGCTTCGCGAGGACAAGGCACTGAAAGTCTGGGATGGCGATGAGACGCGGGTGATCACCATCGCACTCGATCAGGCGCGTGACGAATTGTTGTTTTCGGACGTGAAAGGCAAGAATCCATTCAAGGACAAGCGCGTGCGCATGGCCTTGTATCAGGGGATCGATATCAATGCAATCAAGACCCAGGTGATGCGTGGCCTGTCGACGCCCACTGCGTTGGGAAACCCGAATCCGAAGGGCGAGGGCATTCCGGCGTCGCTCGACAAACGCTTCCCGTTTGATCCCGAGGCCTCGAAGAAGCTGCTGGCCGAGGCTGGCTACCCGAACGGCTTCGGTTTCACCTTGCATTGCCCGAACGACCGCTATACCAATGACGAAAAAATCTGCGTGGCGCTGGCGGGCATGTGGGCGCGCATTGGCGTAAATGTAAAGGTTGAGGCAATGCCAAAGGCACAGTATTTCCAGCGCACACCGAAGAAGAAAGTCAGCGCATGCATGCAAGGCTGGGGCGACAACAACCGCGACGGCATGTTCACGTTGAAGCCCCTGTATCACAGCCTCAATGACAAAGGTGCTGGCGATACCAATTACGGAAACTTCAAGAATGCGGCGCTGGATGAACTGATCGACAAGGCCGATGTTGAGATGGATCTGGCCAAGCGGCAGACCATGATCAATCAGGCGGTGGAGCTGATTCGTGACGAAGTGCTGGTCATACCGCTGCATCGTCAGGTGATTCCATGGGTATCACGCGCGAACGTCAGCCTGGTTCATCGTTCGGACAACAAGTTCGCACCACTGTGGGTGAAGGTCCAGTAACGATTCCTCAGAACAGTTCTTGCTGCAGGTGCCGCGACAGCGAGGCATTCGACCTTGCATTTCGCGGCAGTCGCCGCCATTGAGTCTGGCTGCTCACCACACAAGAAAAACAGGTTAATCGCGCGATGGCACTCACCTATATCTGGACGGGTTTTTTCCTGGTCGGCTTTCTGGCTGCGCTGGTGCAATGGCTATTTCTCGGTGACGTAGACGTCTTCAAGCGCATCATCGATGGTACCTTTACCGCGGCAAAGGCCGGCGTCATGGATATTGCCTTGCCGCTGGCCGGGATCATGACGTTGTGGTTGGGGATATTGAACATTGGTGAAAAGGCGGGTGCGATCAATCTTCTGGCGAAGATTATTGCGCCGTTTTTCTCGCGGATTTTTCCGGAGGTGCCGAAAGATCATCCCGCAACAGGTCACATGGTGATGAATTTTTCCGCCAATTTTCTGGGACTGGATAACGCCGCCACGCCGTTTGGTTTGAAAGCGATGGAGAGCTTGCAGAGCCTCAATCCCAGCAAGGATGAAGCCAGCAACGCGCAAATTATGTTTTTGGTTTTGCACACCTCCGGACTGACGCTCATTCCGCTCTCCATCATGGCGCAGCGCGCCATCCTAGGGGCCAAGGATGCGTCCGACATTTTCATACCCACCCTGATTGCAACGTATGTCGCCACCGTGGTGGCGATGGTGTCGGTCGCGATCAAGCAGCGCATTAATCTGCTGAATAGCGTCGTCCTCGGCTGGTTGGGCGGAATCACCGCCTGCATTGTTGGGTTGATCTGGTACTTCACCTACTTCCTGTCAAAGCCGGAAATTGAACTCGTCTCCAAGGTAGTGAGCAACCTGATCCTGTTCTCGATCATTGTCGGCTTCATTGTTGGCGCGCTACGCAAACGTGTCGATGTATACGACGCGTTCATCGAAGGCGCCAAAGGGGGAATCGAGACCTCGCTGAAAATCATTCCCTACCTTGTCGGCATGCTGGTGGCGATCAGCGTATTGCGAAATTCCGGAATCCTGAACTTCATCGTGAGTGGATTCACGTGGGTGTTTACGCAACTCGGCGTGAACACCGATTTCACGCCCGCCTTGCCGACCGCGCTGATGAAGCCAATCAGCGGCAGCGGTTCGCGGGCAATGATGATCGACGCGATGCAGACTTACGGCGCCGATTCATTCGTCGGTCGCCTTGCGTGCATATTCCAAGGGTCTGCCGACACCACGTTCTATATCGTGGCGCTTTACTTTGGCTCGGTCGGGATCAAGCGGACGCGTTATGCGATTACTTACGGTTTGCTTGCCGATTTCTCAGGTGTGGTGGCGGCGATTTTCATCGCGTATCTGTTTTTCCATTGACCGGAATCCTAGAACGCTAATCGGCGCGCCTTTCCGGGCAAGAGTGGCGGGAGATGCCCGCCAGATCACGAGTTTGATTGAATGCTCTGTATCGTCTTGGTGAGATAGAACCATTCGTTACCCGGGACCGCTTGCGCATCAGGAAACAGAATGCAGCCGTCGTCTTCGGCGAGCAATTGCGTGCCGTCGTGCCGGGTAGCAATCAGATCGCCTTTGTGCAGGGGATCAAAACTCGCCCACGCGCGACTGAACGTATCTCCCTCGTGATTCTTGTCATGGACCTCGTACATCCTGAGCGCTTCGTATTCCGTGACAGGCGGCGGCGATGGCGATGCAGTCATGCCAAGGTGCGCAAGCGTATTCAAGATCGCGCGATAGCCCACTTCCGGCGATGAGGGATCGTCATGCTGACCGCATTCGAGCGTCACCGAATATCCGCCGACCGAGCGCATGTATTCAGTCGTGCCGACGCCATAGCGTGGGTCGGTGTTCAGAGGGTTCAATGGCTGCCCTGCGGAGCATGTCTCGCGAACTCGCCGGTTCACGCCCTTTGCATAGGTGGAAAGCCAGCCTTCGACAAATCGCTTCACACCCAGCCGCAGAGCGAGGGCCCTTTCTTTTTCGTTGTGGGTGAATGGCTGCAGTGAACCGGAGTTGTTTTCGGGCCCAAGCATGGCAAATGCCGGGTTTTGTGCCCGGGTGGAATGCAGGTCGAGTAGCACATCGTGGTTTGCCAGCAACGGACAAAGCCAGTTGGCGATGTGGTCCTCAAAATCCTTCGGTTCCGCCACAGGGTACAGGTTGCGATTCAGATTCCGATCGCCAGCGCGCTCGCGGCGTTGGTAGGCAAGCGGGTTTGTGATCGGCACAAACGTGACTGTTCCCGCGGACAAATTCAAGCGACCGGCGTCGATATCGTCCAGTACACGCGTGATAGCCTGCATGCCGCAGGTTTCGTTGCCATGTACCGCGCCGAGCACGATGAGACGTGGACCGGGTTTAGTTCCCGAACAGGAAATGGACTTGAAGTGATAGCTGGGAAAAGGGGATTGTTCGGTCATGGAGGACGCGGCGTTCGCTGAGAAGCCAATTATCGTCCGGCATTCTACCGCGCTGAACTGAAATGACGATGATTTGGTATCGCGACCCACAAAGAAAAAGGGCCGCATCGTTAATCGATGCGGCCCAGAGATTCGGCGGAGCCCGTCTTTACGGGAAAGGCTGCCTCATGATGACTTTTCTCTGCGTCAGGGTATTGATGGTGTACGTCATGACCGCGTTGCTCTGGTCGCTGAAGTCCAGTGTCATCGTTCCGACCTTCGTCACCACGAACTGGGCTGGGTTGTAATTCACACCGAGCCAGGCCGAGCTGACCGTCGAGTAGATGTCACCCGTGAACGAGGAACCATTCCACGTGCCGCCCGGTACGGTATAGAACACTGTGCGACCTGCGGAATCGTAGGTGTACCAGACCGGGAACAATACGCGGCCTTGTTGAGCGATATTCATGCCCCAGCCGTTTTCCTGATTGCCTGCCCACCACATATCACCGACCTGAAGCTTGGGCTGGCCGTCGTCCGTCGCAAATGGCTGACGCACAATCGTCTTGCTGCCGGTCTTGCCTTTAATCGTGTAGCTCAATGTCGCGGTCCCCGTGCCAGTGTAGGTAACCGTCGCAGTTCCTACTGGGCCACCGGTGATGCCAAGTGGGTTGAATGCGGTAGCAACATAGAAGCTCAAAGGCGATGACGTCGGCTGATACAGCGCACCTGTAAAGGCGGTATTTGCCGCATTCCACGTGCCATCTGGCAACACATACCAGATCGGATTGCCGCTATCGTCATACACATACAAGACAATGAACTGAGCCCGGCCATGCTGGGTGATTGATGCGCCCCAGCCATTTTCTGCCGAGCCGACCCACCACATATCGGTGAAATCGGCAGCTCCTGCCAATGTCGTCACTGGCACCGTGGCTTGTTCAAAGCCGGCATCCAGCACGTGGAGGTAGGTCACAACATAATTATGTGTGCCTGCCGTGATCCCGGCGACTGTGCAGCTCGCCACGCCGATGTCAGTGGCTCCCGGTAGCAGGGCGATAGATACTGCGCCGCAACCTGGCAAGGCAGTGCCATTTTCATTGAACGCTACCTTGTTAGTCAGATTGGTTCCTGTGACCGTTGCCTTCAATACGACTGTTGCACCAGGCACCGGCTGCTGAATCGGTGTCGTTACAACGTTCAGACTGACTGCACTGGTATTGACCAGCTGCTGAATGAATGAAGTATTGGTTGGGTTGTTCAAATCCCCGCTATAGGTTGCCGAGTAGTTAGTCGGGTTCGTGACATTCAAGCGGCCAGGAACCGGGCATGTTGCACGGGCGGAAACCAACGGCACGGCTGTACAGAGAGGGACCGGTCCATTGGGGCTTGATATGAAGAACGATACCGATCCTGTCGGATTGGTACCGCTTATGTCGGCCGTAAGTAGCAGTGGAGCCCGATAGATCGACGGGTTGCTCGATGTACTCAGGTTGACTGCGCCCGGTGGAATGACGCTAAAACTGCCCGTAACAGTTGGTGCCGCGGCAAAGTTGGCATTCCCGGCCTGCGTCCCTTGCAGCGTGCAAGTACCCAGAATCAACAGTGTCACAGTCGTCCCATTTACACCCGAAGTCGTACAAACGGCAGGTGTCAATGAGGTCACCGTGACCGCGAGACCAGATGGAAGTCACCGAAACCGCGATTGGTGCCGTACCCAGTGGCTGGTTCTGCAGTCCGCTGAAAGCAATCGTCTGTGCACCTTGACCAATTGCAAAGCTCTGCGTGACTTGTGGTGCGGCAGTGTAGTTGGAATTGCCAGCCTGATTGGCGGCAATCGTGCAAGTACCCAGTGCAACACTCGTAAAGGTTGTACCTGAGACCGTACAAACTGCCGGTGTTGTACTGGAGTACGTAACCGCCAAGCCCGACGATGCGGTCGCGAGCGGGCTGATCGCCTGTGGCGATGCGCTGAAACCGCGTGCAGGCAGGGCACCAAAGGTAATCGTCTGTCCCGCTGCATTGATCAGGAAGTTGCGCGAAACCGCCGGTGCTGCCGCGAAATTAACGTTGCCCGCTTGATTGGCGACGATCGTACAAGTACCAGTCGTCAGCATTGTCGCGTTCGCTCCGGCCACGGAGCAAACCGCCGGGGTCGTGGTGGTGAATGTAACCACTAAACCAGAGCTGGCGGTTGCCACAAGAGCAACAGGCACCGCGCTAAATGTCTGGGCAGCCGGACCAGCGAACGTAATCGTCTGCGCAGCGTTGGCGACGGTCAGCGTGAAGGCCTGGGACGCATTTGGCAACGTACCGTTCGCTACCCCGATCGTGACGGGGAATGTACCCGCCTGAGTGGGCGTGCCGGAGATCACACCTGTCGTGGGGTTGATGCTGACCCCGGTCGGAAGCGTGCCGGTTATTGAGAACGTGAATATTGACGGCGTGCCCGTGGCGGTTACCGGGAAGGTCGTACCTGCCACGTTGACCGTGAATCCATTGAAACTGTTGGCACTTGTAATGCTAGGCGCAACCGGTGTCGCCGTCGGATTCACCGCTACGCTGGCTGATGGCACACTGGTCAACGTTGCGGTATTCGTTGCGGTAACCGAGCAGGAGTAGATATTCCCGTTTGTTAGGCCTGTCACCGTAATGGGTGACGCGGAGCCATTGACCGTCACGTTCGGCGTTCCTGTGCAAGTTGCCGCGTAGCCATTGACCGCAATCGGCGCGCCGCCGGTATTGGCTGGAGCAGTGAATGAAATCGTTGCTTGCGTGCTACCGGAAGCACCCGCTACGCCTGTTGGCGGGCCAGGTGCAACTGCGGTAATTGCAAAGGTCTGCGATACCTGTGGTGCAGCACCGAAGCTCGCGTTGCCAGCTTGGTTGGCATTGATTGTGCAATTTCCCACCGACACCATGGTGATATTGAGGCTATTGGCCGGCGTGATCGTACATACGGCCGGGGTGGTCGATGTAAGTGTTACTGGAAGGCCGGAGCTCGCGGTTGCACCCGAAGCGAATGCCGCACCAAATGCTTTCGCGCCCGGGTTCGCGAACGTGATCGTTTGTGCTGCCGGCGCAATAATCAGCGCGACGACTTGCGTGAAAGGCGGATTTACGCCATTCGATGCGGTAACTGAAAAGTTAAATGTGCCCGCAGCCGTCGGAGTGCCTGCCAATACGCCACCTGCAGTTAGCGGAGTCAAACCTGTTGGTATGGCGCCAGCTGTCACCGCAAATGTTGGGGCCGGGGAGCCAGTTGCAACAAAGGTGGGGTGTACGGCGTATTCACAACGCCAGCGGCCGGTAAGGCGCTGGTGATATTGGGGGCTGCACTGAGGTTCAGGACCAATGAATTGGAACAGCAAGAGATGTGAGCATTGCCGCATCGACGGCGTTTCCACGATCTGGCGTCGCAACGCCAATAGTTGACCAGCCAACAATCCAGCGTGTAACTGCGCTGCTGGCGTTACATTCGGCTGTGGCGCAATAACGAAACTTTGGAAATCAATTGGTTCTGGCCGGTGCCACTGCCCTGCAGACGTTCCGCCAAATCGATTGTCGGTGCCGAGGTAATCCCGATGGGAAACGTAAAATTGCCGCATCCGCAGTGTTTTTTGGATCGGGAAAGATTCCCGTGATGGTATTGTTCGGGAATTTGTTCTGAAAAGGCCGCTATCCGGCAGGACTGGACCTTATCGAAGTATTCGCGCCACGGGAACGATTCCGTCGTACTAGGTAACGCAAGGTTAACCTGAATAGTCGCTCCACCCAGTGTAAGAAAACGCGGTGGTGTTCGTTCCAGTACACCCCTGACCCGACAGGAAAAATATGCTCGCCGCATTGGCGGGCCCCCGCGTTCCTAAAATCGCAACGCACCCAAGACAAATGTGCATAGTAATTTTTTGATATTCATCTTTTGCCTCTATAGCGATTATTTAGCGTTTGCGAAAACTTCAAATCGTCGAACCGGTCAGGTATAGATCAAAGGTCAGGGCAAGACAAACAGCGAACGGGCTTTCACCGCTGAGATGTCGGTCGAAGAAATTGATCCGAAGCATTCAAATCAAGGGAAATTCACGCAGAAGTCAGTAATTTTGACAGTAGGCGCGCTTTGACGCCACTGATATCAATGACGCTTCAGAGTTATTGACATCACCGACAAAGGAACCCAAAGCGTAACAGTGTTATTCCGGGGATCCATTGACGCCATTCAATGTGACTGTTACGCGCTTATTGTCTGCTACGCCGGTAATTGGGACCAACACTTCATTGCCGGCAAACGGATGCCACCGGTTCCAATTGCCGTCGTTGCGAAGTTGTCAATGGCTGCACGGCGGTGGCCGCAATCGTCACCGGTCCACTGAACTGGAACACGATGTTATGGCCGCTACCAATTTGCCGTGGCTCGACATAACAAGACGTTTGAGCAGTCAATATCGTGGTTCCAAGGCTATCAAATGGACCTACTCCCGTGAGTCTTCCAGACGATTTTTTTTTTCACGGCGACAAGAACTCAAGTGCCCCGGCAGTTGAGTGTCCCAAAACGGCTGCCGGAAGGATTGCCGTTTCCAATTTCGTTAGTTGCAGTAACCCGGTGCATGAATACGGCGGTTCCTGTCAGGTTCGGACAGTAATAGTTGATGTTGCTCGGTCGCGTTAAGACCATTGCAGGTTGTCGTATAGATGGAAATAGGTTTTCCACCATTTTAGCCGTGGGCGGCGTAAACGAAATCGTAACCTGACCATCGCCCGCGCTGCCATGTTTGGCGCACCTGGACGCAGTCCCGGTAAGACCCGATAATGAAGCGAATCACCTCTTGTGCAGGCAAGTACGATGCGTTGCCAGCCTGATTCGCAGCAATAACGCATGTATCTGTTGTCAAGAGGAAAACGCTTGTTCCTGTGACAGCGCAGCTTTGTGAAGATCGCGAGCTGAAGACTACGGTTAAGCCGGATGTGGCGGTTGCGGAAAGTGTTATTGGCGAAGCCCCGCAAACGACTGATTGCTTGGACCAGCAAAGTTAATGGTTGGCTTGGTGCCCCGCCGACCACGAGCGTGAATGATTGTTGAACAGAGCGTCGCCGGACGTCGCGTAAAATGAGCGGATATGATCCAGCTGCAACAGTAAGCTGGCCGCCAAGTGTTGCTGTTCCAGTACCGGAACAAAGGTTAACCAGTGGGTAACGAAGCAAGTGGAACTGTAATTGTCGGTGACGGAATGCCGGTTAGATACTACAAACGTATTCGTTGACGTCGTGCTAAACGTGGCGGTATTTGCACTTGCAAATGCTGGTGCCAAACGTACTGGTTCAACGTAAAACTAGCGGTGATAGGTGCTTCGCTCAGGTACCGTCGTCGCGCCGCAAGTGGTATCTGCATCGACTGCCACTGTCGACACATTATTTCTTTCAAACTGATAATGTAGGGCCAGCGTTTGCCGATGCTTGCAGCAGTGTGTGTGTGTTGCCAACAATTGATTGTTGCCAAGCCAATGGTGCTGAACCAGTGGCGCCGAGATCCGACAGTTTGCGGGATTATGGGATTATCCTATGGTCAAGGGCCAGGGGTTATTGAAGTCATAGGTCGTATCGCCAAAACCCACGCCTTGCGAAAGGCTCGTCCACTTGAAATCGCCCACCCCCTGTAGTGCGGCAGACTGCAATACTACCGTGTATCCACACGTAAGTTGACCACCGTTGTATTCATACAAAGCGAAACTTGGACAGCGGTGCCGATCGTAAAACTTGCAGAGGATGCGCCACCACGGGATCCCCCGGCAGAAAAGAAGGCCGTTACCGCCGCATGGGTCGGAGAGGCAAATCCCAATGCGGCGGTGAAAAGTACTGCCGCAATGCGAATGATCTTGGTCAGGTTCATGTTTTGCCTCTTTACGAGTTAATTAGTGTTGCAACGACATCCGCTTGCAACAGGAACTTCTTCGGCGGAACTCTGGCACTGCATACTTGATTGATACGTTCATTCAAATTTACCAGATGCAGGATACCACTTAATTCTATTACGAAAAACGCCCAATCAGGGGATGTCACAGCGACCGCCAAACGGTCGCCTCCGGCTGACAAACGGACTTACGCACTAGCCTTTACGGCATTTTTATACGTTTCCAAAGTCCGCAATTTGAGTCTGGTCAATCAAATTCATGAAAAATGGAGTTATCACCCTATTAAACGAAATTTCCCAGGATTTTCCGCCATTGCTGTTCCAGATTTGCCTGCCTATTGGTCGGACGCCGGACAAACTCCAGCACTGCCGGTCCTTTCCAACTGTTTTCTTTCATCAATCCAAATTCTCTGCCAAGCGTATTCATTTTGCCAGATGAATCAAGTTGTCGATCCAGCGACGTTCATGGCAAAGACCTGCTAATTCGCGCTTTGGTTGCTGCGATATCCGCTGAACCAATTACCCCGGTGGCGTTTAGGTCCATCAGGAAGTTGGACGCGTTTGCCGGCTGACCAGAGCGCGCTTTTACGCTGCTTACGTCTGTTTGCGTGACATTCCGAGAATTATTCACGTCGCCGATCAGGAATCCGAGGGATACGGACTTACTTGTGGTTCCGTTGACGCCTGAAAGTGAAACTGTGGCGCGCTGGGCGTCTGGGACGCCTGTTAGGGTGACGATGACCTCGTTTGATGCGGTTCCTGCGCTGACTGCGGCCGACCCCACCGGAGTTGTTGCCGAACCCGTGGCGGAAACTGTTCCGCTAAACGTGAAGACGATCGTATGACCTGTGCCGATCGCGCGAGGCTCGACTGTGACTGCGCCGCCGATGCTTTGCGCATCGTCGATAAGCAAGTCGAAGGGGCCGGCGGGACCGTGAGTCTTACGTGAAAAGGCGGATAGCGCATTCAAGTTCACTCCGCCAGTAACGGTAACCGTTTGCGTGATCTGCGGGGCTGCACTGTAGTTGCCATTGCCGGCCTGATTGGCTTGGATGGTACAAGTGCCGGCAGTGAGGAAGGAGATGATGCCGGTGCTTATGCTGCAGACACTGGCGGAACCCGGGGCGATGGTGAAGGCGACCGTCAGACCCGACGTCGCGGTGGCGGTCGGCGTGTGGTTCCGCACTGCCAATGGAGGCGGCCGGAGCTGAAGACGTAAGGTGATGGTCTGCGCATTCAGGCTGGTGGTGACCGCGACGGTGGCGGTGGCCTGGTTGTAGTTGGTGTCGGCGGCCTTGGTGGCGGTGACGGTGCAGCCGCCGGCAGGCGCGGCGGTGAGGGTGGTGCTGGCGATGGTGCAGTTGGCGTTGTTCGAGGTGAACGTCACCGCGCCGGTGCCCGGTGCCGCCGAGTGGTGGCGGTGCCGCCGTCTGGCCGATGGCCGGGGTCAGCGGCGTGGCGGTGGCGGTCAGCACGGCCTGGCTGCCCTTGTTGATGACGATCGACTGCAGGACCTGCGATGCGGCGGCATAGGTGGTGTTGCCGGCCTGGTCGGCGGCGATGCAGGTGCCGGCGGTGACGATGGTCACGGTGGCGCCGTTAGCGCCGCCGGTGGTGCAGATACCGCTGGTGGTGGAACTAAAGTGACCGGAGTCCGGAGAGCCGCCGCCGGTAGCCGAGACGGTGAAGGTGCCGGCCGGAGGCCATAGGTCACCGGACCGGGGTTGGCGCCGAAGTGATGGTCTGCTGCATTCAGGCTGGTGGTGACCGCGACGGTGGCGGTGGCCTGGTTGTAGTTGGTGTCGGCGGCCTTGGTGGCGGTGACCGTGCAGCCGCCGGGGCAGGCGCGGTGAGCGTGGTGCTGGCGATGGTACAGTTGGCGTTGTTCGGTGAACGTCACCGCGCCGGTGCCAGTGCCGCCGGTGGTTGGCGGGTGCCGCCGTCTGGCCGATGGCCAGGGTCAACAACGTGGCGGTGGCGGTCAGCACGGCCTGGCTGGCCTTGTTGATGACGATCGACTGCGGGACCTGCGATGCGGGGGCATGGGTGGTGTTTGCCGGCCTGGTCGGCGATGGCAGGTGCCGGCGGTGACGATGGTCACGGTGGCGCCGTTAGCGCCACCGGTGGTGCGGATCCCGCTGGTGGTGGAACTAAAAGTGACCAGTTCAGTGAGCCGCCGCCGGTGGCCGAGACGGTGAAGGTGCCAGCCGGGGCATGGGTCACCGGACCGGGGTTAGCGCCGAAGGTGATGGTCTGCGCATTCAGGCTGGTGGTGACCGCGACGGTGGCGGTGGCCGGGTTGTAGTTGGTGTCGGCGGCCTTGGTGGCGGTGACCGTGCAGCCGCCGGCGAGCGCGGCGGTGAGCGTGGTGCTGGCGATGGTGCAGTTGGCGTTGTTCGAGGTGAACGTCACCGCGCCGGTGCCGGTGCCGCCGGTGGTGGCGAGTGCCGCCGTCTGGCCGATGGCCAGGGTCAACGGCGTGGCGGTGGCGGTCAGCACGGCCTGGCTGGCCTTGTTGATGACGATCGACTGCGGGACCTGCGATGCGGCGGCATAGGTGGTGTTGCCGGCCTGGTCGGCGGCGATGATGCAGGTGCCGGCGGTGACGATGGTCACGGTGGCGCCGTTGGCGCCGCCGGTGGTGCAGATGCCGCTGGTGGTGGAACAAAGTGACCGGATTCAGTGAGCCGCCGCCGGTGGCCGAGACGGTGAAAAGTGCCGGCCCGGGGCATAGGTCACCGGACCGGGGTTGGCGCCGAAGGTGATGGTCTGCGCATTCAGGCTGGTGGTGACCGCGACGGTGGCGGTGGCCTGGTTGTAGTTGGTGTCGGCGGCCTTGGTGGCGGTGACCGTGCAGCCGCCGGCGAGCGCGGCGGTGAGCGTGGTGCTGGCGATGGTGCAGTTGGCGTTGTTCGAGGTGAACGTCACCGCGCCGGTGCCGAGTGCCGCCGGTGGTGGCGAAGTGCCGCCGTCTGGCCGATAGCCAGGGTCAGCAACGTGGCGGTGGCGGTCAGCACGGCCTGGCTGGCCTTATTGATAACGATCGACTGCGGGACCTGCGATGCGGCGGCATGGGTGGTGTTGCCGGCCTGGTCGGCGGCGATGATGCAGGTGCCGGCGGTGACGATGGTCACGGTGGCGCCGTTGGCGCCGCCGGTGGTGCAGATGCCGCTGGTGGTGGAACTAAAAGTGACCGGATTCAGTGAGCCGCCGCCGGTGGCCGAGACGGTGAAGGTGCCGGCCGGGGCATAGGTCACCGGACCGGGGTTGGCGCCGAAGGTGATGGTCTGCGCATTCAGGCTGGTGGTGACCGCGACGGTGGCGGTGGCCTGGTTGTAGTTGGTGTCGGCGGCCTTGGTGGCGGTGACCGTGCAGCCGCCGGAGACGCGGCGGTGAGCGTGGTGCTGGCGATGGTGCAGTTGGCGTTGTTCGAGGTGAACGTCACCGCGCCGGTGCCAGCTGCCGCCGGTGGTGGCGAGTGCCGCCATCTGGCCGATGGCCAGGGTCAACAGCGTGGCAGGTGGCGGTCAGCACGGCCTGGCTGGCCCTTGTTGATGACGATCGACTGCGGGACCTGCGATGCGGCGGCATAGGTGGTGTTGCCAGCCTGGTCGGCGGCGATGATGCAGGTGCCGGCGGTGACGATGGTCACGGTGGCGCCGTTGGCGCCGCCGGTGGTGCAGATGCCGCTGGTGGTGGAACAAAAGTGACCGGATTCAGTGAGCCGCCGCCGGTGTGAGACTGGTGAAGGTGCCAGCCGGGGCATAGGTCACCGGACCGGGGTTGGCGCCGAAGGTGATGGTCTGCGCATTCTGGCTGGTGGTGACCGCGACGGTGGCGGTGGCCTGGTTGTAGTTGGTGTCGGCGGCCTTGGTGGCGGTGACCGTGCAGCCGCCGGCGAGCGCGCGGCGGTGAGCGTGGTGCTGGCGATGGTGCAGTTGGCGTTGTTCCGGGTGAACGTCACCGCGCCGGTGCCGAATGCCGCCGGTGGTGGCGAGTGCCGCCGTCTGGCCGATGGCCGGGGTCAGCAACGTGGCGGTGGCGGTCAGCACGGCCTGGCTGGCCCCTTGTTGATGACGATCGACTGCAGGACCTGCGATGCGGCGGCATGGGTGGTGTTGCCGGCTGGTCGGCGGCGATGATGCGGAGTGCCGGCGGTGACGATGGTCACAGTGGCGCCGTTGGCGCCGCCGGTGGTGCCGGAATGCCGCTGGTGGTGGAACTAAAGTGACCGGATTCAGTGAGCCGCCGCCGGTGGC
>JADKJR010000029.1 GCA_016720925.1 Betaproteobacteria bacterium
TTGATGTCCCTGAATGTGATGCTGGTGATCGCATCGAGGCGTTGACCCAACGTGCGCGCCTGGATGACCGCCCGCAGCCAGTTCGATAGCCCCTGCGTCAGGCCGATCTGCACCTGGCTCATCGCCTCCACGCCGCCGACCATCGCCAGCGGCGCGTGATTGGAGAGCATGCCGGCCGCTTCAAACACGCCAACCATCGAAGTTGAACACGCCTGCACAGTGGAGTAGGCCGGAATCGTGGCATCGAGCTTCGCGTCCATCAGCACTTCGCGGGCGATGTTGCTCCACCGCAGGCTGGGTATCACTGCTCCCCAAATCATCAGATCGGGTCTCGCAATATTCGCCATCGCCTGCGCGACCGGCACCGACATCTGGATGGCGTCAAAGTCTTTGAGCGGGCCGTCGACTTTGCAGAACGGCGTGCGCAGGCCGGGGACGAGATAGACGGGCGACGGGGTCATGGAATAGATCCGGTTGGAAGGGGGAAAAACATTCTACGCCGCGACTATTTCCGCACCGCGTAGTCAACCATCACGCCGCAAAACACTGCGAAGCCCAGCCAGTTGTTGTGCAGAAACGCTTTGAAGCACTGTTCGCGTTGGCGCTCGCGAATAAGCGTGTAGTGAAATAACGCGATGCCGCATGCGACGACCAAGCCGGTGAAATACGGCCACCCCAAGCCGACCGCATTGCCGATAGCAACGAGTATCGCCAGCATGGCAGCGTAGCAAGCCATGACGATGGCCACGTCATAGCGGCCAAACAGCAGCGCAGTGGTCTTGATGCCAATCTTGACGTCGTCGTCGCGATCCACCATTGCGTATTCAGTATCGTAGGCCAGTGTCCAGAAAATGTTGGCCAGCAGCATCCACCACGCCATTGCAGGCACGCTGCCGGTCTGCGCGGCGAAGGCCATCGGAATGCCGAAGCCGAAGGCGATGCCCAGATACGCCTGCGGCATGGCAAGAAAGCGTTTTGTGAACGGATAGCTGATGGCGAGGAACAGTGCGGCAAACGAAAGGTAAAGCGTGAGGCGGTTCAGGAACAACAACACCAGCAGGAACGCGATCAATGCGAGTATCGCGGCGACCGAAAGCGCCTCCTTCGTCGATATTTTCTTCGCCGCCAGCGGGCGCCCGGCGGTGCGCTTCACATGCGCATCGAAATCGCGATCCGCATAGTCATTGATCGCGCAGCCGGCGGAGCGCATCAGGACCGTGCCGAGCACAAACACGACGAGGACAATGACATCCGGGTGGCCCGCGGATGAAATCCACAGCGCCCACAGCGTCGGCCACAGCAACAGCAGGATGCCAATGGGCCGATTGAGACGGGTCAACGCGATGTAGTGCTTTAGACGTTCGGACATACGGCTATTTTCTCGCCGCGGCAAAGAACGCGTGCAATTTTGATGCGTCGAGCTTGCCATCGGTGCGTACGCCGCTGCACAAATCGAGGCCAAACGGCTGCACCTGATCGATAGCGTCTCGCACGTTGTCGGCCTTCAGCCCACCCGCCAAAAACAAGGGGCGACCACATTGCTCGCGAATTTTCCGGCTGATGGACCAGTCGTGCGTTCGCCCGGTGCCACCCAGTTCCTTCACCGCGAGCTTCTGGTTTCCGGAATCAAGCAGGATCGCATCGACCAGCGGCGCAATGGCGCGCGCCTCGTCGATCGATTCCGGCCCTGTCACATGAATCACCTGCACCAGCGCTATACCCGGCAACGCTCGTCGCAGCTTGATCAGCTCTCGTTCGGCAACGTGATCGACCAGTTGCAATGTGTTGGGGCGGCAACGATGATGCTGATCGAGGATCGCATCGGCATCGCGCCGCGATGTGAGAAAAAATGTGGCCACCGCGGGCGGCACCGTGCGGATGATCTCGGCGATTTGCGCTTCCTCTATCACGCCCGGCCCGCTGGGCATGGCGGAAACCAATCCGAGAGCCGACGCGCCACAGGACACGGCAAGCGCGGCTTCTTCGGCGGAACTGATGCAGCATATTTTGACGCGAGGAGTCATGGAGCTGATACTATCAAAGTCCAGCATGGGCGGGCTTGTCAGGCCATTTATGGCAGGAAAGGCGCGCTGGTGCTAGTGTTTGGCGGTTAACGTTGTCGAATTATTTCATCATCATGGCGAACGCCGGGATGATGAAATATGCAGGAGTTTACGGCCAGCCACCAAGAAATACTTCGGTCACCAGCAGCGGTCTCCCTTGCTTCAGAAACACGCTGCGACGTGCCCAGATCGATCGGGCGTGGGATGGCGCGACTTCCATTGCGCGTCGATATAGGGGATGCCGCGCATCGATCTTTCGATACTCCATCGGCAAGCGCGTCACACCCGTGTCATGAAACAGCATTTCGGCGAGCGGCCGGCTGCCGAGCCGCGATAGTCCGCGCCATGCGCCGGTGAGGTCGCGGCGGGCGACGATGCTATGTGCGAATACGAGCGGCGTATCGGCGTCGCGCAGCAACACCTCACGAACGATGGCACGTTCACGATCGCGCAGACCCAATTCGCGGCGCTCATCCACGTTTGGCAATTGCGCGCGCTGAATCAATCGCACCAGATTGAATCGATCGACATTGGCGATGAGACGTGTGGTCAGCGAACCACGGGAAGTCAGCCACGGATGGAGCTTGCCGAATTCAACGTCGCCATGCGAAGGCGGCATCGAGTGCCAGGCATCAGGTCGCAGTAACCGCAAGGTTCTCATTCAGATTCTCATGCTTTCAGATAGTACTGGCGCGAGCCGAGCCAGCGTGCGAGGTGTTTTTCGGCATTCTCCGGCGCGTGCTTCAGCATCCACGCCGCCGCATCACGCGCGGCTTCCAGCAGGTCAGTGTCGTGCTCGATATCGGCGAAGCGCAACAGCGGCGCGCCCGACTGGCGCGCGCCCAAGTGCTCGCCGGGACCCCGCAACTGCAAATCCTGGCGCGCGATCTCGAATCCGTCGGTGCTTTCATAAATCACTTTCAGCCGCGCACGGGCCAACTCGCCCAATGGATTCTGGTAGAGCAGGATACAGGTACTGTGCTTGGTACCGCGTCCGACGCGCCCGCGTAACTGGTGCATCTGCGCGAGCCCCATGCGCTCGGCGTGTTCGATCACCATCAGGCTCGCGTTGGCGACATCGACGCCGACTTCAATGACGGTGGTTGCGACCAGCAACTGAATCTCGTTGGTGAGGAATTTACTCATCACGTCCTGTTTTTCGGCGGGCTTCATGCGGCCGTGCACCAGCCCGACGCGTACATCGGGCAAGACGGCGGTCAGCGTCTCGAATGTCTCCATCGCCGTTTTCAGTTGCAGCGTTTCCGATTCCTCGATCAGCGGGCACACCCAATAGGCTTGCGCGCCTTCCTGGCAGGCGTCGCGGATACGCGCCAGCACGTCGTCGCGGCGCGATTCGCTCAATAGCTTGGTCTGAATCGGCGTGCGGCCGGGTGGCAATTCATCGATTACGGACACATCGAGATCCGCGAAATAGCTCATCGACAATGTGCGGGGGATCGGCGTGGCACTCATCATGAGTTGATGGGGTTCCTGTGCGGCGGCGGCGCCGTTCTTGCCGCCTTCGCCTTTCTCACGTAGAGCCAATCGCTGGCCGACGCCGAAGCGATGTTGTTCGTCAATGACCGTGAGCCCCAGTTTGGCAAAGGTCACTCCATCCTGAAACAGTGCGTGCGTGCCGATCGCCAGTTGCGTCTTGCCGCTGGCGATGTCTTCGATCGCTGCGCGCTTTTCCTTCGCCTTCAGGCTACCAGTGAGCCACGTGACGGTCACGCCGAGCGGCGCCAGCAACGCGGACAGTTTGCGAAAATGCTGCTCGGCCAGAATCTCGGTCGGCGCCATGATCACTGCCTGATAGCCGTTGTCGATCGCCTGGGCTGCCGCCAACGCCGACACGATGGTCTTGCCACTGCCGACATCGCCCTGCAGCAGGCGTTGCATCGGATGCGGGGCGGCGAGATCAGCGGCGATCTGGTTCCATGTGCGAACCTGCGCGTCCGTCAGTGCAAACGGCAGTGATTTCCGCAGTTCATCGGTGAGCTTGTTTTTTGTGATCAGGCGCGGCGCTGACTTGGCATCGCGCGCGGCGCGGGCTTTCTTCATCGCCAGTTGTTGCGCGAGCAGTTCGTCGAACTTGATACGGCGCCAAGCAGGATGCGTGCGCTCGGCCAAACTGGCCAGCGACGCGTTCGGTGGTGGACGATGCAGCGTCAGTACGCTGCGCGAGAAATCGTGCAAGGCTAACTTTGCCCGTATGGTTTCCGGCACCGCATCATCGAATTGGTGTTGCGATTCCAACGCCGCGAGCGCCCGTTCGATCAAGCGTCGCAATTGAATCTGTGAGAGCCCCGCCGTGGTGGAATACACTGGCGTCAACGCTTCCGGCACTGCCTCGTCTTCTGTGATCATGTGATAGCGCGGATGCACCATCTCCGCGCCAAAAAATCCCGGACGCACTTCACCGAACAATCGCACCCGCCTGCCCACCGCGAGTTGCTTGACCTGACTACCGTAGAAATTCAGGAAACGCAGATAGATGACTTCGTCGCCGTCCTTTGCTTGCACCACCAGCTGCCGGCGGGGACGATAGGTGATTTCGCTGTGGATGATCTCGGCTTCCATCTGGCACGGCACGCCGGGCAATGCATCGCGCACCCGGGTGATGTGAGTTTCGTCTTCGTAGCGGATGGGAAGATGCAGCGCAAAATCCCATTCAACCCGAAGGCCCAACTTGGCCAATCTTGACGAAAGTGAGCTGGCCGCTGCACGTTTTTCCGGTGCGGCATTGCCAGAGTGCTTTTTCGGGGATTTGGTGGCCAATGGCCTGGTTCAGGTAGGCAACGGGTATTGCCGCACTAGCTGGCGGCGGATGAGGAAGTCAATACCATCACCCCTTCGATTTCGATTTGCGCGCCGCGTGGCAGTGACGCGACACCGACAGCTGCCCGGGCGGGATATGGCTGACTGAGATAGGTCGCCATAATTTCATTTACCTTGGCAAAGTGGCCCAGGTCGATCAGGTATACGTTAACCTTGACGAGGTCGTTGAGCGATCCACCAGCGGCCTCGCACACCGCTTTCAGGTTATCGAACACGCGCTTGACCTGATTATCGAAATCATCGGACAACTGCATGGTGGCGGGGTCCAGCGGAATCTGGCCGGAGAGATAAACGGTATCGCCTACCTTGACGGCTTGTGAATAGGTGCCGATGGCGGCGGGCGCATGCGGAGTAGCGATGATCTGTTTCATTCGGTCTTCGGCTTGTTGTCTTTTGACGTTCCGGATTTTACACGCGTAATTCGCACGACTTCCGGCATGCTTCGCAGCCGCCGCAATACACTCGCCAGATGCACGCGATTTCGCACGTCGAGCGTGAACTGGATGACCACATATTTCTGCTCGGCGCTGGCGCTGGCATCACCCATGTGTACCTGCGTAATGTTCGATTCCGCCACCGCGATCTCCGCCGCCAGCTTGCCGAGCACACCGCGGCGATCGGTGACGGTGATGCGAATATCGACCTTGAACAGGCGATCAATATGCGGATCCCATTGCACGTCCACCCACTTTTCCGGATCATATTTGAAAGGATGAATCGCCAGGCAGTCGTGGGTATGAATGATGAGTCCCTGGCCGCCCTTGATCTGCGCGAGGATTGGGTCGCCGGGAATCGGCCGGCAACACTGGGCAAACTCCACGGCCATGTCCTCGGTGCCGCGAATGGTGATGGCGTCGCGCTGCCGATGCTCGGGTGAGACCAGGTCAGAGACTGCAAACAGCTTTCGGGCCGCAACGATCGCGAGGCGTTTTCCCAGTCCGATTTCCGACAGAACGCCTTCCTTGTTTTTGGCGCTATCGCCCTTCAGCAGCCGGCTCCAGTGAATCCTGCCGATATCGTTGGGATCAAAATTTAATGAGCGCACCGCCTGGATCAGCAGCAATTCGCCAAGCTCGACCGATTCCGATTGCTGCATGGTCTTCAGGTAGTGACGAATCTGCGAGCGGGCACGGCCAGTTGTGGCGTAGTTCAGCCAAGCAGGACTGGGGCGGCCGGTTTCGTCTGTGATGATTTCAACGCGGTCACCGTTTTTCAGGGCCGTTGATAGCGGGACACTCTCATCATCGATCCGCGCGGCCACGGCGCGGTTACCGATATCGGAGTGAATTGCATAGGCAAAATCAACCGCCGTCGAACCCCTGCGCAGCGCATGGATCTTGCCTCGCGGCGAAAATACATACACTTCATCGGGAAACAGATCCACCTTGATGTGCTCAAGAAACTCCAGCGCATTGCCGCTGCCGGATTGAATTTCGAGCAGTGATTGCAGCCACTGGTGGGTCTTTTGCTGCATGTCGGACAGTTGCCCATCCTCGGACTCAAGCGTCTTGTACATCCAGTGCGCGGCCACGCCGGCTTCGGCGATCTTGTGCATGTCGGCCGTGCGGATCTGCAGTTCCACCGGCGTGCCATACGGGCCGAACAACGTGGTGTGCAGCGATTGATAGCCGTTCGTTTTGGGCAGCGCGATGTAATCCTTGAACTTGCCGGGAAACGGCTTGTAAAGCGTGTGCAACGCCCCTAGCGCGAGGTAGCAGGCGCCAACATCTTTCGCGACGATACGAAAGCCGTAGATATCCAGCACTTCGGAAAACGAGATGCGCTTTTCCTGCATTTTTTTGTAGATCGACGACAGGTATTTTTCGCGGCCGGTCACCGTTGCCTCCACGCCAAACTCCTTGAGGCGGTTCGTAATGGCATCAAGTATTTTGCCGACCACTTCACGGCGATTGCCGCGCGCGCTTTTGACCGCCTTTTCGAGCACTGAAAAACGCCGCGGATGCAAATACTTGAAACCCAGGTCCTCGAATTCGTAATAGAGCCCGCTCAACCCCAGGCGATTTGCAATCGGCGAGTAAATTTCCAACGTCTCTTTCGCTACCCGTTCCTGCTTGGACGGATGCACGGCGCCGAGCGTGCGCATGTTATGCAGGCGGTCCGCCAGTTTGATGAGGATGACGCGCACATCGCGCGCCATGGCCAGCAGCATCTTGCGAAAGTTTTCTGCCTGCGCCTCTTCGAGCGTGGCGAACTGGAGCTTGTCCAGTTTGGAGACTCCATCGACCAGCTCGGCGACTGCCTTGCCGAACTTCTTGGATATGTCTGCCTTGGTGGTGGGCGTGTCTTCCACCACATCGTGCAGCAGTGCCGCGATCAGCGCCTGCGGATCGAGATGCCAGCGCGCCAGAATTTTCGCGACCGCCAACGGATGAGTGATATAGGGCTCGCCGGATTGCCGGAATTGCCCTTCGTGCGCAATGGTGGCCATTTCCCGCGCCGCCTCGACCTTTTCCAGGTCGGCAGGCTTGAGATAGGTGGAAATCAGTTCTCTTAGGGCGACCGCATGGTCGTCGACGTGATTGGCCTCAACCAGCAGCACCGCGACCGGTTTTGCATCCGGGGCGGTTGGGGCTATCTTGTTTGCAGGGTCATCGCTGCGCGCGGCATGCGCGCCGCGTATGCCGCGTTCAGGCGGATGCGAGCGACCGGATGAAGGGGTGAGATTCGCCATGACGACTCATCCTTCCATTGGCAGCCTGTAGCCCGAGGTTACATCTCGGCGGGCACGGGCGGCGCGGGTGGCAGCAGGATCTCGGTGCCAACTCGGCCGGCGGCGATTTCACGTAGCGCCGTCACGCAAGGCTTGTCCTTGCCCGCCTCAACATAAGGCGCCGAACCCAGCGCAAGCTGCCGGGCGCGGGCGGTTGCCACCAGCGTCAGTTCGAAACGGTTCGGTATGAATTTGATGCAATCGTCAACGGTAATGCGTGCCATCTGGTAACCCCGGTTTTTCGCGAGAAAACAAACCACGCCGCCTGACGTTCAGGTGGTGCGGTGTCTTCAGAAGTGTAGAAACGAACTGTGTACTGAACTAGCAAAGGAGCTGAGCGTGAAGCTTTAACTGCCGGGCAGCCGTCAAACGCAAGGCGCGAACGACCGACTGCAAATCCAGCAAAGCGATGCTAAAGTCTTCATTAATAATAACATAATCCGCTTCGTGAACGTGATTTAAGTCCTCACGCGCTTCCGCGAGGCGCCGTTCAATGACCTCTTTCGCGTCCTTGCCGCGCTTGACCAGACGCTGGCGCAACACCTCAATGGACGGTGGCAGGATGTAAATAAAGGTCATATCCGGGAATAAAGCTTTTACCGCGCGTGCGCCCTGCCAATCGATTTCCAGTACCACATCAGAACCTGAAGCGCGGGTTTTCTCGATCCAGCGCCGGGACGTCCCGTACCAGTTGCCGTAGACCTCGGCGTGCTCCAGAAAGTCGCCGCGCGCGACCATCGCCTGGAATTCTGCCGGACTGACAAAAAAATACTCGCGGCCCGACACCTCGCCCGGACGCGGCGGGCGCGTGGTGTAGGAAATCGACAGCCCAATGTCGGGTTCTCGCTCCAGCAAGGCATTCACGAGCGTGGACTTACCCGCGCCAGAAGGGGCAACGACAACGTAAAGGCAGCCGTTCATGGGCTATTCAATCCGCTACCTATTCAATATTCTGTATCTGCTCGCGCATCTGCTCAATCAGCACCTTGAGTTCGATCGACACGTTGGTCGCATCGGTCGAAACAGACTTTGAGCCCAGCGTATTTGATTCGCGATTCAGTTCCTGCATCAGGAAATCGAGGCGCTTGCCAACCGCGCCTCCCGCCTTCAGTACGCGCCGCACTTCCGAGACATGCGTGCTGAGCCGGTTCAATTCCTCCGCCACATCGATGCGCGAGGCAAACAGCACCACTTCCTGTTTGAGCCGTTCATCGCTGGCGCTGCCGGCCATGGCATCCACCAGTTTTTGCGCGAGCTTTTCCTGGTACGCCGCGACCAGACCGGGAATCAACGGCGTGACCTGCTTCACCAACTCTTCGATGCGGGTCAGGCGCTCATTGATGAGTACCGCCAGTTTCTCGCCTTCGCGTCCGCGCGTGGCATTGAGTTCCTCGATGGCTTTTTTCAGCAATGCCAGTAACGCATCCTTGGCCGCATCGGTTCCCAGCGCTTCGGCTGACATCACGCCAGGCGCATGCATGATTTCCCACACGGATAGCGGTGTCGCATCAACCTTCGCCAGAATCTGCTTCTGGGTTTCGGCCAGCACCATCAGCGCCTCCTGGTTTGGAGCGAACGACTCGCGCGTCGCGACCGGCGCGAAAGTGATGCGGCAATCGACCTTGCCGCGCGTGAGGGCCGCCGCAACCAGTTCGCGCATTTGCGGCTCATGGCCGCGCAAATCTTCCGGCATGCGGGTCTGGAACTCCAGATAGCGGTGATTGACCGATTTCAATTCCAGCGCGAAACGTCCGCCGGGCACTTCGCCGCTCACGGCGGCAAATCCGGTCATGCTTTTGATCATAGGGGCCGCTGGATAGGTTGATTGATAAATTTAAACCGGCCGACGCTGCCGATTCAGGGAGCTTCCGGCACAATGGAGGACCGGCACCCTGCCTTTACAAGGCTTGGACAAGACCGGACAATTATAACGTAGCGATTCTGCGTCCCGGCGCGCAAAGGTTCCAATCCGTTCCACCAAACCATGTCGACGCAATCCAACCAGCCGTTACCCGACGGCTATCAACTCAACAACTACACCATCGAAAAGCTGCTGTCCTCGGGCGGGTTTTCGATCGTGTATCTGGCAAAGGATGAAAACGGTACGCCGGTCGCGATCAAGGAATACCTGCCCGCCGCGCTGGTGATCCGCGCGGACGGCGCGGAGGTCAAAATCAATTCCGACGAAAATCTGGCGGTGTTCCGGCACGGCCTGAAGTGTTTTTTTGAAGAGGGCCGCGCGCTGGCGACAATTTCACACCCTAACGTTGTGGGGGTGGAGAATTTCTTCCGCGCCAACGAAACTGTTTATATGGTCATGCAATATGTGCGCGGTCGCACGCTGCAATTCCACGTGCAACGGCATCGCCACGAATTCACTGGAGAGCTTCATCCGTCGCATGTTTACGCATTTGCTGAATGGCCTGCGTGAAGTGCACGCCAAGAAATTGTTGCACCTCGATATCAAACCCGCAAACATCTACATCACGATGGAAGGCAAACCTGTGTTGCTGGATTTCGGCGCGGCCCGGCAGGCGCTCACCTCGGATGCGCCCAAGTTGCGCCCGATGTATACCGCCGGCTACGCGGCGCCCGAGCAGTATCGCAATCTAGATCAACTTGGTCCGTGGTCTGACATCTACGCCGTAGGCGCCACTATGTACACCTGCGTCACCGGCATACACCCGCAGCCAACCAATGAACGAGAAAAAGACGACCAGATGATTCCCGTGCGTGAATTGGCGCGGCACGGTTATTCGGAAGACATGTATGACATCATCGACCGGTGTCTGAAACTGGATCATCTGGCGCGCCCTCAAACCGCCTTCGAATTGCAGAAAGCACTGATGAAGGACGTGAAAGAGGATGCCGATGCGGTACAGATGGATGAAACGGTCCATAGCCTTGCCGGCCGCCTGAAGAAAACGCTGAACAGGAAGATTTTCTGACGGATATGAAATGTTCGGCAAGAATGGCAAGGTACCAGTTTCTTGAAATCATGAAGCCGGATAAATTCGTGCGCATTCGCGGCGTTCGCCATCTATCGCCGGCCCGGGATGGAGCGTTTGCCGGTGGGGGAATTCGATAATGCGATTCACCATCTTCCAGGACAGTGTCATCGGCGGCCGCAAGGTCAATCAGGACCGGCTTGCGTATTCGTATTCAAAGGACGTGCTGCTGATGGTCATTGCCGATGGCATGGGCGGTCACGCACGCGGCGAGATCGCCGCGGAAATTGCCGTCAACACCATGACCGACCGCTTTCAACAGGAGGCGCGGACCACGCTGCGGAGACCGAAAGAATTTCTCGAGTCCGCCATTCATTCCGCCCACCGCGCCATCGTCGCCTTTGCCGATCAGCACGACATGCTGGAGTGCCCGCGCACCACGGTCGTCGCCTGCATCGTGCAAAATGGCAAGGCCTGCTGGGCCCACTCCGGCGATTCGCGCCTGTATCTGATTCGCGATGGCAAGCTCGAGCTAAGCACGACCGATCATTCCCGGGTGCAACAATTGATCGAGTCCGGCGTCATCACACTCGCGCAGGCGGCCGTGCATCCGGATCGCAACAAGATCTACAACTGCGTGGGCGGTGTATTGCCGCCACTTGTGACCCACTCCGCGGAATGTACGCTCAAGGTCGGCGACACCATTCTTCTTTCCACCGACGGCTTCTGGGCGCAGCTCAGCGCCGACTTCATCGCCGCCAAGCTGGCACGGGAAAGCCTGCTGGACCTCGTACCAAAATTGATGGAAGAAGCTGAACGCAAAGCCGGCGCCGAGTCCGACAACATTTCGGTTATCGGTCTCACCTGGGAACATCAGGAAGACGAGGAGCCTCCCGCCACCGTCACGGTCACCGAGCCGATGCAGGGTTTCACCACCTCGGCCTTGAATACCACGCAGCACCTTTCGTCAGTAAAGGACGAAATCTCCGACGCCGACATACAGAAGGCGATCGACGAGATCCAGAACGCGATCAAGAAGGTTTCGAAGTAATCACGCCAGCGTAAAAGCCTGTTCCTGTCCGGCAGCGCCAGCGAATTGCAGGCGGTGCCAGGCCATTCCTGTGGCACAACCAGAATCGGAAAATCATGCCCCGCACCAATAATCGCGCCGCCAATCAACTCCGCACCCTCGCTATCACCCGCCACTTCACGAAGCATGCCGAAGGCTCGGTGCTGATCGCGATGGGCGATACCAAGGTGCTATGTACCGCCAGCATCGAAGAGCGCGTGCCCCCGCATAAAAAAGGTAGCGGCGAAGGTTGGGTGACGGCTGAATACGGCATGCTGCCGCGCTCCACGCATACCCGCTCGGATCGTGAAGCCGCACGCGGCAAACAAAGCGGCCGCACCCAGGAAATCCAGCGCCTCATCGGCCGCTCGTTGCGTTGCGTGATCGACCTGAAAAAGCTCGGTGAGCGCCAGATCACCATCGACTGCGACGTGCTGCAAGCTGATGGCGGGACGCGCTGCGCGTCGATCACTGGTGCTTATGTCGCGTTGCATGACGCGGTGAGTGTGCTGCTGGCGAAGGGCTTGATCAAGGAGAGCCCAATCATCGACTCGATCGCGGCCGTATCAGTCGGGATTGGCGCGGACGGGGCGATCCTGGATCTCGACTATATCGAGGACTCTTCCTGCGAGACCGACATGAATGTGGTGATGACGGGAGCGGGGAAATTTGTGGAGATTCAGGGAACGGCGGAAGGGGTGCCATTTTCTCGGGAGGACATGGATTTGCTGGTGGCGTTGGCGGGAAAGGGGGTTGGGGAGTTGATTGGGGAGCAGAGGAGGGCGTTGGGTTTAGGTTAAAAGCGGTGTAGAGGTTAGGCTTCCAAGGATCGTTCTACTTCCAATTTTTGCCCTGAGTTTGGTCGCTGCACTTTTTGCGCTCGTAGTGTTGGCCTGGGACAGCCTTGGACTACTATCCGCTCCAGAAATCACCGCGTATTGCAAAGTAGATGGTTTTGTTGAGAGGGCCTACGAAACTCTTCCGGCATGCCAAGAATCGCTAAAGTCGGATATCGCTCAGCGTGGGCATGTTTGTGCGTGCAAGCGCACAGACGGAATATTCTGGCCCGTCAGCAAGATCATTCAATGGGTCATGTGACACACCAAGGTAGACGAGTTTAGATTTTCTCGGCGGCTGTCATACCAGGCGACCCCTTACTTCCCGTCGTAGCATAGAGAAGGGCGGTGGTCTTTTACGAAACTTGGATTCCCGTCTGCACGGGAATGACGGCACAATGGATACGCCAAACTCCAGCACTGGCGGGCCCTCCAGACAGAAATGCCGCCAAACACCTGACCAGTGCTTGTGTTCCATGTCAACGCATCAGGAATTCGACAACGAATACTTCCCCATAAACCCACGATCAATCCGATCCTTCCACCGCCATACCCACTTCCCTTCCCACGCGAAACTCCCCCACGATCCAATCGCATATCGATCCCCGGTACTGATCAGATAGAGTGAGCGTTCCTGCGGCACATATTTCTTCAGCCTCTCACCCATCAAACACCGCCGCAAATTTTCCGCGAGCGGTGGCCCCGCCCGCACCGCATAAACACCCGACTTCGGCCGGGCGTGATTCAGCATCGTCGCGCAATCGCCGGCGGCGAAGACGCCGGGATGGGAAAGGGACTGCAGGTGCTCATCGACGAGAATGAATCCGGCCTCATCGGTCCGGAGGCCGGAGGCACGCGGCCACTCGGCTGCCGAGGCGCCTGTGGAGACAATGATGTGATTGGCCTCGATGCTTTCTCCCGTTTGCAAGTGCACACGTTCCGACTCGATGTGGTCAGCGATCTTGCCGTTGAGCACGCAAAAGCCGCGGCTGACAAGCATGCGCGAAAGGCGCACGCCGACACTGCCGGGCAGGGTATTGGCCGCGGAGATGAGCGTGAAAGTCACATTGAATGCGCGAAACGCCTGCTGCATCGACAATGCCAGTTCGATACCCGCCGCACCGGCGCCGACAAAAGTGATTGCAGTTGGTTTTCCTTCGTAATGGCGTGCCATCACGTCGTGCTCGATCAAGGCAAAAGCGTCGATGAACGATTCGATCGGTCGTACCGGTACTGCGTACTTGCCTGCGCCGGGAATGACCGCCGTGTTGGCCATCGGCCCGGTATCGATCGACAACACATCGAAGGGAACTTCCGCACCATTGATGCAATGCACCACGCGCCGCTGCAAGTCGATATGCGTGCCTGCGGTGTTGAGAAAATTCGCTTGCGCGGCGCGGCACAGCGGCGCCAGGGGAATCACGCACTGGTCGATCGTATAGTGTCCTGCCACCCACCCGGGCAGCATGCCTGAATACACTTGGCGTGCGTACGGTGAAATCAGCGTCAGTTCGACGTCCGTAAAGTGCGCGTCACCGAGCGCTTTCAGAACATGCACGTGGGCGTGGCCGCCGCCGAGCAATACGAGTTTTTTCATTTGCGATTGATCCGGCAAAGACAATGGATGGGCGAGCGAATCATCGCGTCTTGCCGACAAAGCTGACGTCACCGAACCAGGTCGTGACATGGTCGTCGGTGTTATCGGAGTCGTTGCCAATCGCCACCCCCGTCACCGCTGGGGGCTCGAACCCAAAGGCTTCACGAAAATCAGCCGCCACATCGCGCGATTCGGCCATCCATTGGCCTACGCGCGCCGGTCCGCTTTGCAGGACGATTTTGCGCACGCGATTGGTATACGGGCTCCATGCCGTGTGGCCGATCCGGTGCTGGTTGTCCCACACGTAACACAAGGCCGCGGTGGGCACATCTGCGCCAGCCACCATGCGTGCGATCCTGATTTTGCTCCGATCCATGAATGGCAGCGATTCCAATGGCACATCGAAAAATACGTATACCCGCGCCGCGAAGTCATCCCCCAGCTTGTGGTCCATGTCCGCTTTCTCGAGCATGCGGTCGATCTTCCAGCGCCATTGCAACGTCGTGTCATTGCTTGAAGCCCCACCCGGCACCCCTGACAAGGTAAGGGGAATACCCACGCTGCCGGCACTGTTGTCGGAATCGACGCGCAGCACGGTCTTGCCCTCGTCCGCCACCAGCGAAAATTTGTTGTGGGCAATTTTCGGCAAGGTAATGATGCGCAATTCCTTCGGCAGCGCCTGTCCCGGCTTCAGTGACGAAAATAGCGGCGGCGCATCGGCGCCCAACGCGAACATCGGAAGCAGGCACAGCCACAACAGGTGCAAGCGGATCTTCATGTCGGCCAGAAGAATTCCAGTGCCGGCTTCAGGGTCCGGAGGCGCGGCAAATCATCCGGGCGATCCACATCCCAGAGCGTCTCCATCTCGTGCCACGAGAGCCCGCAGGCCTGCAGCTGCCGGCGCTGCTGTTCCAGTACGTTGAGCGTGCCCCAATCGACTCCATCGAACATGGCGCCCGCAACGCGACGCGCGCCGATGAGCACGTAGCCCCCATCCTCCGCCGGCGTGAGCACCACATCATGGTCAGCCAGCGCCCGTGCGGCCGCGGCAACGTGCCTGCCGGTCAACGCCGGACAATCGGCGCCGATGATGATCGCCGCATCGTGCGATTGCAGCGCCCGCGTGAGCGTTCCCAGCATGCGTTCGCCCAGATTCCCCTGGCCCTGCGCAGCCAGCGTCACTCCAAAATCTTCCGCGCAGGTCTGAAAAAAACTGTGTGTCGTATCCGGCGCACAACACAATTCACCGTGGACGAGGCCGCTATCCTGCGCAATCGTCAACGCACGTTCGACCAGCGCGGCGTGCAGCAGTGCCGCGGCTTCAACATCAAGCGCAGGCGACAGACGGGTCTTTACCTCGCCCGGAACCGGTGCCTTGGCATAAACAATGATGCAGCACTTATTTTCCATGGTAGGCGCGGTGAATTTCGGCGGGGGAGGCACCCATCCAGTATCGCAGACGCAGCCACCACATCAGCAGAATCGTTCGCCCGACGCCCTGCTTTTCCCAGCGCCGGCCGGAGGTGACTACTTTTTCGCGCAGGCACGCCGGTGAATCAATTTTCTTCAGGCGTTTGCAGATTTCAATATCCTCCATCAACGGTTGGTCGGGGAAACCGCCAATTCGTTCAAAAGCGGCGCGCGTCATGAAAATGCCCTGGTCACCGGTGGCAATGCCGGTGAGACGCGAGCGCAGATTCATGAACCAGGCGATGACCGGCAGCAGGGGATGCGACCCGGCAATCGCGACATCGAAGCGGCCCCAGGTCGGTTTCCGCACATCGAGCGCCTCGAGAATCCGCCGATCCGCCGCCTCAGGCAGCCTTGAATCCGCATGCAGAAACAATAGCGCGTCGCCCGATGCCACTGCGGCGCCGGCGTTCATTTGGCGAGCGCGGCCTTTTGCGCTGTCGACAATGCAATCGACGAACGGTGCGGCAATTTGCCTCGTCGCATCGACGCTGCCACCGTCAGCCAGAATGACTTCGGCGCCACGTGAACGCATGACTTGCAAGGGCGCAAGCGTCGCAAGAATACTGGCGGCCTCATTGAGGGCGGGGATGACGACGGAAAGCTGCATGACATCATTGTATCGAGGCGCCCGGCATGGGTGATGTGCATAAAACCCTAGCACGGGCGGGCTCTACGGGGCATAAAGGCCCTGCAAGGCGCGCCCGTGCTGGGGTTTCGCAAATCTATACTGCTTGCCTGCCTAATTCGCCCCGTTCAAATTCCAGTCGTAGTCCAGAGTCGAAATCGGCACTTTGCCGTCGGCAATCTTCTGCTGATCCGCCGGCGAATCGGCCAGTTGTTTGGCATAGCGGGCAAAGTAATCTTCGCGCGATTTGATCGCCGGCGTTTTGCCGTCGAAGCCGGTGTAGCCGCTCGCCCAGTCTTCCTTGAACCAATCAAAGATCTTCGATACGTCGAGCTTGCCATTCGCGTATCGATTGCGCGAACGATCCGACAGGAAACGCACCGCCTGCTCTTCCAGTTGCTTGTCGAGGCGGTCTGCCACGAAGGCCTCTTCGCGGAGCGGCGGGCAACCGATCGACGCACAATTCACCGCATAGTGCACGCGTACTTCGTTGTAGGCACCGGGCTTGCGCAGGATCTCGTGCTCAATTTTGTCGAGAAACGCATCCTGCCCCAGCAGCTTGAAAAATTTTCGTTTCCAGCGATTGTCGAATACGCCGCCAATGTCCTTGATCGACTTCACCGGATAGTTCTGCAGGATCAATTCCAGCGTGAAGCCGTTATAAGCGTTGATGAGCAAGGCCATCTGTTGCGGCTTGGTCCAGATATTGAATTCGGCTTCGGTGACTTTCGACAGCGAATCGAGATAGGTCTTTAGCTGTGGCTGGTCTTTCTTCAGTTCGGCGTATCTCACTTTTGACACCTTGCCGCCGTCGATCACCACCACGTGCTTTTTCAGCAACAAATTGAATGCAGCGTGCGAGTGATCAAAGGATTGAGCGGAGGAGATTGAGGCGAAAAGCATTGCCGCTAACGCAAGTGCGAGATTCTTCATAATGAGTCTGTCTCCAGATCTGTTGCGTCACTAAGGATGCAGCGCTTCCTTCGGATACGCCGGCGTATTGTCCGGCGAAACAACGAGCGAGATGGCCTTGCCGAGCACGCTGCCAAAGCTGCCCTCGCCTCGCGTCCAGTCATTGAGCGCCTTCGCTACGGCGAGCTTGCCCACGGTTGCCGTCGAGCGCTTGTACACGCCTGCTGCGTACTTGTTGGCCTCACCCATCGTCGGATAGGTGTGAATCGTGCCAAGAATGCCTTCCAGCCCAAAGCCGTGCTTCATCGCCGCCACGAATTCCACCAGCAGGTCACCCGCGTGCTCACCGACGATGGTGGCCCCAAGAATCTTGTCGGAGCCTTTCGGCGTGATGACCTTCACGAAGCCGTGCGCTTCGCCGTCGGCAATGGCGCGGTCAAGATCGTCAATGCCGTAGACGTGCACGTCGTGCGCGATGTTTCTTTCCTTCGCTTCCTGTTCATTGATGCCGACGCGCGCGACTTCCGGATCGGTAAACGTGGCCCAAGGCACCACCGAGTAATCGACCTTGAATTTCTTGAACTTGCCGAACAGGGCGTTGACCGAGGCGAACCACGCCATGTGCGCGGCAGTATGGGTGAACTGGTATGGACCCGCCACGTCGCCGCAAGCGAAGATGTTGGGGTAAATCGTCTCCAGGTAGTCGTTCACCTCGACGACCTTTTGCGCGGGAATGCCCAACTCTTCCAGCCCGTAGCCTTTGGTGTTGGCGATGCGGCCAACCGCGCAGAGAATCTCGTCGAAGGCGATGCGTTTGTCGGCACCCTCATGTTCAACGACCAGGAATTTCTCGCCGTTTTCGACCACGACCTGCTTGGCTTTGTGGTTCACGAGCACGCTCACACCTTCGGCCTCGAACTTGGCTTTGACCATTGCCGAGACTTCAACGTCCTCGCGGATCATGATGCGCGGCGCCATTTCAATTTGCGTGACTTGCGAGCCGAAGCGGGCGAAACACTGCGTGAGTTCCGAACCGATCGGCCCACCGCCCAGCACGACCAGGCGCTTCGGCAATTTGCGGATATTCCAGATGTTGTCTGAGGTCAGCGGATTGGCCTCGGCCAGCCCGGGAATCGGCGGCAGAAAGGGGCGCGCACCGGCGGCGATGACAATGTTCTTCGTCGTGAGCTTTTGCGTGCCGCCGTCTTCGCGACTGATTTCCACTTCCCACGGCGAGAGGATTTTGGCCGTGCCTTTCACGCAATCCACGCCGAGGCTGGAATAACGGGCGACGGAATCGTGCGGCTCAATGTCGGCAATGATCTTTTGCACCCGCTCCATCACGTCGGCGAAATCCCACTGCGCGCTCGCTGACGCGATGCCGAACTCCTTGGCACGCGAAATATGATTGAGAAGTTTCGCGGAGCGGATCAGCGCCTTTGACGGGACGCAGCCGGTATTCAGGCAATCGCCGCCCATCTGGTGTCTCTCAACCAGCGTCACCTTGGCCTTGACCGCCGCCGCGATGTAGCTGGTGACGAGGCCCGCCGAGCCGCCGCCGATCACGACCACATTGCGATCGAAATGTGTTGGCTTCGGCCACTTCGCGTAGATCTTGCGCGCCTTGATGCCGTCGATGATTTTCTTGGCGATGAGCGGAAAAATGCCCAGCAGCACAAATGCGCCAATCAGGCCTGGTGAAAGAATACCTTTCAGCGACGTGATCTTGGCGAGTTCGGTGCCGGCATTCACGTAAACAATGGTGCCGAGCAACATTCCAATCTGCGAGACCCAGTAAAAGGTCCAGGTCTTCATGGTGGTGAGGCCCATGACGAGATTGATCAGGAAGAACGGGAATGCGGGCACCAGCCGCAGCGTAAACAAATAGAAACCGCCCTCCCTCGCCACGCCATCGTTGATTGGCTTCATTTTGTCGGCGAACTTGCGCTGCACGGAGTCGCGCAGTACAAAACGCGACACCAGAAACGCGAGCGTGGCGCCGATGCTGGAGGCGAACGACACAATGATGGTGCCGGCGAGCAGGCCGAATATTGCGCCCGCGGCGAGTGTCAGCACCGTGGCGCCGGGCAGCGAGACGGCAATCGCCGTGATGTAGATGGCGAGAAAGGCGGCAATGGTCTCAAACCGATGCGTCTGGTAATACGCATCGATCGCCGCCTGCTGGCTCTTGAAATAGTCAAGGCTGAAATATCTGCCAAGATCGAAAACGAAAAACGCCGCGATCAGCGCGACGACGATCAGGACGACAATTATTTTGCTTTTCTTCATGTTGCTCCCTGGGGATTAACCAATACGCGTCCCGGCACTATCTGGATGCGCGCTTGCGTTTGGGGCTGTTGGTGGCGGCGATGGGATTGCGGGCCTTCATTTCGCTACCGCTATTGAGAAATTCCGCGCGCAGGTCAACGGTCTGGCGCACACCGACATCGTCATAGTGCTGGTCAAGCCATTGTTTGGCGGCCTCGCGTCCGCGATCGCGCAAGGCGGTCAAAAATCCCCACTCGGTGCAAAGCTTGCTCGCCGACGACAAGTCGGCCAGCACGTTGTCCGCCCGCAACGAGTGGATCAGCACGTATTTCATCTGATCACGATATTCGTCTTTCAGCCAGCCTTCGTCGAGCAATTTCTGGACAAAGGCGATGGCACGAAACTCCTTGATGAGCGACGAATTGAAGCTGATCTCGTTCACCCGGTCGTCGATTTCATGTGGCGTCGTCGGTGTGCTGTCGCGCACGATCGGGTTGATATGCACGATCAGCACGTCCCGCGTATCGGTTTCGTAAAACAGCGGGAACAGCGCGGGGTTGCCCATGTATCCGCCGTCCCAATAACTGTGACCGTCAATCTCGACCGCCTGATAAAGAAACGGCAGGCAGGCCGACGCCATCACCGCGTCCGCCGTGATTTCCTTCGTGCCGAATATTCTGACGTTACCGGTCTGCACGTTGGTGGCGGAGAGAAAGAGCTTGGTTTTCGTGCACGTGTTCAGCTCCGCAAAATCCACCTGTTCATTCAGGAGATCGCGCAGCGGATTGAAATTCGACGGATTGAGCTGATAAGGGGAAAAGGTATTGGTCATGGCTTTGAATATCTGGAACAACACGCCGTTGTCGTTGTTCCAGTCCCCCATGTGTCGCTCCCACGGCCATGCCCTTACGACAGAATACTTTTGGCCCGCCACGGAGACAGCTTTCCAGAAATTTTCCAGCGCGGTGCGCGCGCCGGGCCCGTCACCGATATGCAATCCATAGGCGAGAACGACCGCATTCATGGATCCTGCGCTGGTGCCGGAAATGCCATCAAAAATCAGGCGCCCGTCCTCCAGCAGGTAATCCAGCACGCCCCAGGCAAACGCACCGTGCGCGCCGCCGCCTTGCAGGGCGAGGTTGATGGTCTTGGTTGTGGCGGTGGCGGCGGCGGGCTTGCGTGCGCGGGGGGCAGGTGATTTGCGGGGCATGCCAGCGTCCTGATGGGAAAATGAGTGAGTTCGAACGGTATACCCGGCGAGTGACAACGGCAAGCGTTTATCGACTCGCCGGGCGATTTGCGGCAAGCGCCCTATGCACAAACGGAGGGGGCACGAATCAGACCAAGAGCGTTTGCTGCGGCGTAGGCCGGGCCGTGCGTGATGCGATGGAAATACGAGTGATGCGCGGGCGAACCTTCAGGCCAGTTGGCGAGAAACGCCTGCTGGAATGTGGCTGCATCGTAATGCACAGGAATCGCATCGATATGAACGCCGCCGATCATGCCGCCGTATTGCACAAGCCCATCGCTTGCAGGATGCACCGACAGCCGTGAAATGAGGCCATATTGAGTATGCGAAAAATTCGGCATGCCGGCTGCGCCATTGTTGATGACGAAGTGTGGACGATCGTCCTGCACAAAACGCCGGAAGGTCGGCAGGCAGGTGTGGCTGGACGCGAAGCCGGCCAGGTTCGCGCTTTCGCAAACTTGATGCAGCCAATCCACGTTCCGTTGTTCATGCAAGGCATCGTGGGCGAATCGCCAACCGGCAAGTGACTCGACGTCGCCGTGAACAATACCGATGCGCTGTCCGCCCACTTCGGCGACGGCCGTCATCGGCAGCGCCGATACGGCGCTCGCCAGTGCCGGAAACGCTTTCGCCGTGCGGCGCAATGTGCGCATGATCTGGTTTGAACGCTCGACATCCGCATCATCGACATAATCCGGATACGCGCACCCGCAGCCCGCGTCGTCGGCATCGGGCGCAAGCTCGGTTTCTACGTTGCCGCGCAAGGCGACATGTTTCAGTACTTCGCCATTGATGATTTCAAACGATGCCGCATCGATATTGAACCAGTTGAAGTCGCCATTGAAAATCAGCGTCGGCCGTATCGGTTCGGCGGCGGCAAGTTGCAGAATCGCATGCAGGGCCAGTACGTTGCCGTAGAGTCCGCCGATGACGTAGATCGTTTCAGCATGAACGTCCGCGGCCCGCACAAAGGACGAGGGGGCGTAGCGATAGTGGAGCGGGCAGGCGCGGCCGGGGGTCATTGAGCGGCTTGCATGACGAAGTTTTTTGGCGAACAGGCTGCAAACTCAAGCACTGGCGCGGCGTTCAAGGCATAAATGGCTGTAACCCGCCGCCAGTGCTAGGGTTTGCTATTCCGCCGCCGCAAGCGCGCGCTCGACATTGCCGTCCGCATCCAGTGCGCCGCCGCAGGACGAACCCTGCCCCGCCGTGCAGCCATAGCAATGGTCCTTCACCACAATCGGGTTGCCGAGCAGATCTGTCCCCATCAAATCGCGCAGATGCGTTTTCAGGCGCCCCGCATGTTGCAGCGGCAGGCCGAGCATCTGATTGAAATCGCAGTCGTACACATAGCCAAGATAGTCGACCGACAGCAGCGAACGGCACATCACGCTGTCGAGGTTATGCGACTGGAACGACGCCACCAGCAAATCCATGTAGGGTTCGAACTGCCCCTTGGAAATCAGCGTCGAGCCAAAGCGCTGGATCGGCATGTTGGTGATGGTGAACAGGTGATTGAAGACGATGCCGAAATTCTCATGGAGCAGGCGATGGTAATCGGCTTCAAGCGCTTCCTGCGCGGGCGGCAGCTTTGGCCCCTGCGGGTTGTACACCAGATTCAAAACAAGGCCGCTGCCAGGCTTGCCATAGCCCAGCGCATTGAGTTTCTTCAGGCCGGCAATCGATTTGTCGAACACGCCCTCGCCGCGCTGCTTGTCAACGTTTTCCTGCGAGTAGCACGGCAGCGAGGCACTTACCTCAACCTGTTGCGCGGCCAGGAATCCCGCCAAGTCTTCAAAGCCGGGTTCTTCAAGGATAGTGAGGTTGCAGCGGTCAATCACGCGCACATCCATCGCGCGCGCCGCGCACACCAGTTCGCGAAAATGGGGATTCAGTTCGGGCGCGCCGCCGGTCAGGTCCAGCGTACCGATTCGTGCGGCGCGCATGTAGGCGATGACTTCACCGACCGTTTCATACGACATCATTTCCTTGCGGTCCGGACTCGCGTTGACGTGGCAGTGAAAACACGCCTGGTTGCACTTGTAGCCGAGATTGACCTGCAGCGTCTCCAGCGTCTTGCGACGAAGGTGCGGAAAGCCGCGCGATTTCATCAGGTGGAGAGTTTGGTTCATGAGAATTTTCCAGGAAGGATTGACATCGATGATAGAGGATACAAATTCCTGCGTCGAATCCGGAAAACCGGATTCGACCATCACTTGCCCGCAATAAGTCGCGACGCCTGGGCGGAACTTACAGCTTGCCTAGAGCGCCTTTACCGCGGCAACCAGCGCGTCAACCGTAATCCCGAAGTGTTTGTACAACACCCCCGCCGGCGCGGATTCGCCAAACGTATCGATGCCGATCACCGCGCCCTCCAGCCCCACATATTTGTGCCAGTAATCCGTCACGCCTGCTTCGATCGCCACGCGCGGGGCGCCCTTCGGCAGCACATCGCCTTTGTACGTCGCATCCTGCCGGTCGAAAACAAAGGTTGACGGCATCGACACCACGCGCACGTGAATCCCTTCACTCGCCAATACTTTCTGCGCCTCGACGGCGAGCGATACCTCGGTACCGGTGGCAATCAGCACGGCTTTCAGTGCACCCGCTTCCTTCGCCAGCACATAGCCGCCACGCGCGACATTGGCAAGCGTTGCGGCATCGCGCGTCTGGAAAGGCGAATTCTGCCGCGAGAAAATCAGCGCGGCCGGGCCGTCCTTGCGAGCCAGTGCATGGCGCCACGCATGGGCCGCTTCGACGGTATCGCAGGGACGCCACAAGTCCATGTTCGGGATCAGGCGCAGCGACGCGACCTGCTCGACCGACTGATGCGTCGGGCCATCTTCGCCGAGGCCGATCGAATCGTGGGTGAACACGGAAATATTTCTCAGCTTCATCAGCGCTGCCATGCGCAGCGCATTGCGCGAGTAATCACTGAAGGTGAGGAAGGTGCCGGTATACGGAATGAGGCCGCCGTGCAGCGCAATGCCGTTGGCGATCGCCGTCATGCCGAATTCACGCACGCCGTAATTGATGTAGTTGCCGCCGGAAATCGGCGAGAGCGCCACGGTGCCGCTCCAGTTGGTGAGATTGGAACCGGTCAGATCGGCCGAGCCGCCGATGAGCTCAGGCAGGGCCGGCGCAAATCCTTCGATGGCGATTTGCGATGCCTTGCGCGTGGCGACGGTTTCCGCCTTGTCGTTCAGCTTCGCCACCAGCGCGTTCGCGGTATCCGCAAAACCCGTGGGCAATTCGCCGGCCATGCGGCGTTTGAATTCCGCTGCCAGTTCGGGAAACTGTTTTTCGTAAGCGGCAAAGGTCGCTCCCCATTGCGCGTTCAGGCCGGCGCCTTTGTGCGTGCAATCCCACGCATCGTAAATCGCTTGCGGAATCTCAAATGGTGCGTGCGTCCAGCCGATCGCCTGCCGTGTCGCGGTAACTTCCTTGTCGCCCAACGCGGCGCCGTGAACTTTGTCGGTGCCCGCCATGTTCGGCGAACCTTTGCCGATCACCGTCTTGCAGCAAATCAGGGTTGGCTTGCCAGTCACCGATTTCGCTTCCTTGATGGCGGCATCGACTTCGTCGGCGTTGTGTCCATTTACATTCGGGATCACATGCCAGCCATACGCGGCGAAACGCATTGGCGTGTTGTCGCGGAACCAGCCTTCGACCTTGCCGTCGATGGATATGCCGTTGTCGTCATAGAAGGCAATCAGTTTGCCCAGTCCGAGCGTACCCGCCAGCGAGCACACCTCGTGGGAAATTCCTTCCATCAGGCAGCCATCGCCCAGGAACACGTAGGTGTGATGATCGACGAGGGGCAATCCTTTGCGGTTAAACGTGTTGGCCAATTCCCGTTCGGCGATTGCCATGCCCACCGCATTCGCGAGCCCCTGCCCGAGCGGCCCGGTAGTGGTTTCGACGCCCGGCGTCACGCCCACTTCCGGATGTCCCGGCGTTCTGGAATGCAATTGACGGAAGTTCTTGAGTTCCTGCATCGGCAGGTCATAGCCCGTCAGATGCAGCAGCGCATAGAGCAGCATCGAACCATGGCCGTTGGACAGGACAAAACGGTCACGATCGGCCCAGTGCGGATTCTTCGGGTTGTGTTTCAGGTGGCTGCGCCACAGCACTTCAGCGATATCCGCCATGCCCATCGGCGCACCGGGGTGGCCGGAGTTGGCTTTCTGGACGGCGTCCATGGCGAGGGCCCGGATGGCGTTGGCGAGTTCGGTGCGGCTAATCGTGGAAGCGGAGGAGGTCATGGGCGGAAGGGGAAGTGGAGGAGGAATCGGGAGAAAGGAGACACGATGAAGGGAATGGCAATTATAATTTAGGCACTCGCCCCGTCGTGCCTTTTCGCGGGGAAAAACCAACAAAATTGCTCTGGGAGCCGCGCCATGAAAGGCCTGCATATCGTCGCGGACCTCTACCATTGTCCGCCCAGCGATTTCCTGATTTCCGCCAAGGCGTTACGCGCGCTTTGTCTTGAAGCCTGTGAAGCCGCCGGGCTGACGGTGCTGGGTGAACATTTCTATCAATTCGACGGATTGAACAGCCCGTTGAATCCCGTACAGGATGGCGGTGCAACCGGCGCGGTGGTGCTGGCCGAATCGCACCTTGCGGTTCATACCTGGCCTGAACGCAGCGAAGTGTCGCTGGATGTCTATGTTTGCAATGTCACGGCCGATAACAGCCTGAAAGCCGAAAAGCTCTATCAACTGATGATCGAAGCATTGAAGCCGGCCGATATCGTGGTTGAGCGCATCTGGCGCGGGAAAGAGCTGCCGGTCGTGGCAATGGCCGCGATGACACCCATTGCCGCCATCGCCGCCTGATTCACATGCGACTGGATGAAAACCTCAATGCCGGTGCCGGGGTTTACTTCGACGGTACGCTGATCGAATCGCTACAGACGCCGTATCAACTAATCGAGATATTCGATACTCCCGCGCTCGGCAAGCTGATGCGTATCGATGGCGCAAATATGACCAGCGAGCGCGATGAGTTCTTTTATCACGAGAACCTCGTGCATCCGGCCGCAATTGCCCATCCCGCGCCGAAGCAGGTGTTGATAATCGGCGGCGGCGACGGTGGGTCGATCGAAGAAATTCTCAAGCACCCGAGCGTGGAGAAGGTCGTGCTCGCCGAACTGGATGCCGGCGTGATCGAGATTGCGCGGAAGCATTTTCATGGCGTGCATCACGGCGCGCTGGACGATTCGCGCGTGGAGATCCGCATTGGCGATGGCATGGCGTATGTTCGCGATTCGGCGGCGCGATGGGATCTCATTTACCTCGACCTCACGGACCCGATCGGGCCTGCTAAAGCGCTGTACACGCAAAACTTCTACACCGATTGCCGGCGCGCGCTGAACAAAGGCGGCGCGCTGGTGCTGCACGTCGGCTCGCCGTTTGCGCACGCCGACCGCGTCGCGGGCAGCCTTGCCGATCTGCGCGCTTTGTTCACCGTCGTCACGCCGTATTTCGTGCACATTCCGGTATACGGCGCAGTGTGGGGCTTTGCGGTGGCATCGGATTCGCTCGACTTGCGTTCGCTCAATGCCGAACAAGTCGATTGGCGACTTACCGATCGAAATATTGGGCGACGCCAGTTCTATAACGGCGCGATGCATCAAGCCATGCTCGCATTGCCGGAATACATTCGCCAATCCATCCGCTAACCTTCAGCTAATATAGCGTTTTCCCGCATTTCGAAAGCCCGGAAATGTTGAAGCGCATCCGAAAATCCAGTGGCCATGTCACGCTCGTGCTGATTGGCGCCGCCGCACTCACGGCGGGACTCGCCGGTTGTTCCAAGGAGGAAGTTCGCCGCGATGTCTATGCGAGCAAGGCGGATTGCCTGGCCGACTGGGGCAATACGCCGAAGGACTGCGAGCCCGCCTACGACCGTCCCACGGGCAATGGCGCGACCACACACTACTACGGGCGGCCCTACACCCACAGCGGCGGCGGATCATCTTCGTCTTCGCGTTCCAGCAGGACCATCGGCAGTTCCACCGTGAGCCGTGGCGGCTTTGGCAGCAGCGGCCATTCGGCATCGGGTTAGCCGTGTGCATTCTTCGGCTTGATCGCCCCGGCGCAAGCGCGTTCGCGGCATTTTGTTTTTTTCCGCGTGACGCGATGGAGCACGCATGAAGCGCCTCGACATGGTGCCGCGCCCCGATTGGCCACAAAAAATGGAAGCGCTCGGTTTCGGCTTTCATTCCATCGACGGCATCTACTGGGACGAGCGCGCCTGCTACGAATTCACCTCGGCCGAGATCGATGCTCTGGAAACCGCGACGGCCGAACTGCATGAATTGTGCGTCGAGGCCGCGGGCCATGTAATCGATACCGGCGACTACGAGCGCTTTGCTATCCCGTCCGAATTTATCCCGTTGGTCGAGCGCTCGTGGAACGATGACGAGGCCACGCTTTTCGGCCGCTTCGATTTTTCCTGGGATGGCCACGGCGCGCCGAAGATGCTGGAGTACAACGCCGATACGCCGACCTCGCTGATCGAAGCGAGTGTTGCGCAGTGGTACTGGCTGCAGGAAGTGGTGATGCCGAAGAATCCGCGCGCCGACCAGTTCAATTCACTGCACGAAAAACTGATCGAGCGCTGGAAGGAAATCGTCGCGGAACTGCCCGGCAAGACGGTGCACTTCACCTGTGTAGCCGACAGCGAAGAAGATGTCGGCAACCTCGATTACCTGCGCGACGTCGCGATGCAAGGTGGCGTCGATGCCAAGTTCATCGACATCGGCGACATCGGCTGGGACGCCGTGGCAAAAGTCTTCGCCGATACAGAGAACAACGAAATCAAGACGCTGTTCAAACTCTATCCCTGGGAATGGATGGTGCGCGAAGCCTTCGGCCGCAATCTGATCGACAGCCGCATGCGCACCATTGAGCCCGCCTGGAAAATGCTGCTCTCGAACAAGGCGATACTGCCGGTGCTGTGGGAACTCAACCCCGATCATCCCAACCTGCTGCCCTCGTACTACGAGCCGCAGAAATTCGCCACCGACTACGTGAAGAAACCGATCCTGTCGCGCGAAGGTGCCAACGTCACCATCACCACCGACAAAGGCGAGATCGCCATCCCTGGCGAATACGGCGCGGAAGGGTTCATCTACCAGGCCTATCACCCACTGCCGGTGTACGACGGCAGCCACACGGTGATCGGCAGCTGGATCATCGGCGATGAGCCAGCCGGGATCGGCATCCGCGAAGACGAATCACCCGTCACCAAGAACACCAGCCGTTTCCTGCCGCATTATTTTGTTTGACGACATCAAGAGGACAGTGCCATGACCCAATACGAAATCCTGGAATCCTTCGGCGGCTTCGACGACTTCCTGCTCTACCTCGCCATCGCCAGCGTGCTGCTGGCGGTGTTCGTCGCCATCTATACGCGGATCACTCCCTACCGCGAAATCGCGCTGATCCGCGACAACAACATGGCGGCCGCATTCAGCCTCTCGGGTGCCTTGATCGGCATGGTGGTTCCGCTGGCGAACGCGGTCGAATACAGCGTGAATCCGATCGATATGGCGATCTGGGGATTCATCGCGCTGGCGATTCAACTCATCGTCTTCGTCATCGCGCGCATCGCGCTGCCGAATATCGTCGTGGACATCCCGGCGGGCAAGCAGGCGGCGGGATTTTTTCTGGGGGCAATTTCGATCGCGGCGGGGTTGTTGAATGCGGCGTGCATGACGTATTGAAAGATGAAAGTCTAGCGTTGGCGGGGCGTTCGGGACATAAATGGCCGAAAAGGCGCGCTGGTGCTAGTGTTATTGAAAAATGATGGTTGCCGCTTTGGCGTTCTTGCCGAAAAAGTTGTTGCGACATTTCGGGATTCTGTTGATGGTGGGGCGACGCGGCAAGCGCGGTGAAAAGGCGATGTTCATCATGAGTATTTATCCTCTTACCCTCCGCATGATAGACGGCAACACGGAATGGTGTGCAGTCGCGGTGCTTCCTACATTCAGTTCCGCGTTAAGAGGGCAGATCGTCGCTCAAGGACAAGGAGCATGGCGCTAGACCGACGACGTCCGCTTCGTCTACTTGCTGCTGACTGGCTAAAGAAGTTCGCAACTGACTCTGGCTTCGACTTCAAACAGCAGGGCAACGGGAAGGACAGTCTCACGTTCGGCGTGCCAGGCGAGTCGGCAATCGAGGTGAGGTTCATTGATGGCGAACCCTTCGTCGAGTTCCACACTGAAGTTCCCGCGCTGCAGCGGTTGATTGACGGCACTCAGCAACGGCAATTGAAAATGCCCATCGCGGGCTCTTCGGCGACATGATCTGGTACTCGACCGAATACTCTGTCAGTGGCCTGACTCCTTCATTCACGCGAAACATGTCCTCCAACTTGTTCGAGTTTCTGACAGCGCAGACTCGAGTTCTAGGTTGGCGACGTATCGGACAGGATGTGCTTCTTGAGTTCAAGGAGGACCAGTCCGAGACTAGTAGTCAGCCATCTCCGTTCGCCCCACCTGGGAAGGTGGCTGTACATCTCGCATCGCGCGGTCCAATGCAAGGCTTCTTCGCTGACGATATAGCCCATCAACTTGCCGAAACAGCCGCCGCAATCTGTGCCTTCGCTCTGGGACGTCCAGTGGCGGGTGGGACCTTCGTGATTCCAACAAAGCCGGAAGCACTTCCTGACCTTCAGGCTAGACACAAGGATCTGGCAATTCTGAACATTGCGCGTAAGAGCGTCTCACTTGATATCTTCTCAACCGACTCGGGCGTGCCCGAGCTGGATCACTTCCACCGCATGCGCGCAGCACTCCGCACCCACAATGCTGCGCTCGCGCAAGATAACGACGAGGTTGCGCGCATCTTGTACGTCGTAGCCATGGAATCTTTGTGCGCGCCCAGAACGACGTGGAGAACTGAGAGGATGTCGCGCAGGTTCTTGGACTTCTTTGATGACCTTATGCCCGATGCACTTGACGAGGTCGTTGCACACGCGAACTTTGAGGAAGCGTTTGGAACAAAACGAGGCGAGCGCACCGCGCGGGCCTTGAGACGCGACTTGCTGCGGCAAGCCTATTCCCTTCGTTCAGAACCGGTCCATCAGGGGCTCTCAGCTCAGTTCTGCCCATTTGGCATGAGTTACGATGACTCAGCAACACTTCAGCGCGGCTTCTTCTGCGACTTGAGTGAGAGGGCAATTCTCGCCTACTTGCGTGCGCCGCGCAGTTCACTGGTTGGTCATCCAATCCTAGATCGTCCGCCCGGTGGTCTGCCGTCGTCGCCCGCTTGGCTCGAACGTTGACCCGCAAGGAAGTCGATGAATACTTTCCAATCAATGAACGAGGCGGTACGAGTTGCCAAGCAGATACTTGCAGGCGAGATTGGTCCAAATATTGGTTGCGACATCATCTACAGAATTGGCAAAGCACTTGATTACCCCTCCGAACTTGGGGCATTTTCGTTGCTAGGCCACGAGCAGTATGATCACGAACACATTGGGATCACTGCTGAATCATGTGTTCCGGATATTTTGGA
>JADKJR010000030.1 GCA_016720925.1 Betaproteobacteria bacterium
CGGTGCCGATGTTTTTTGAGTATGAGCGGTTACACTCAGGTACGCTCACTGGCTATGATGATCTTGCAGAACTGGTTGCCGCTTGTCTCCCTGCAGATGCTGCTCTAAACGTCCAGCCAGCTTCATTCCCTACTGCGCCGCAATCGGCACTTATCACATTCGCGGGTAGGCTAGATCTGTTATATGTTGGCTCTAGCGATCAGGCCGATGTATCCGGGCTGAAATGGTTCTTGGACAACGTTTTTATTCCGAAACTGGCCCCCATTGGGCTAACGATGGTGGTCGCGGGCAACATCAGGGATGCAAATGACTGGTCGAGCATGCCAAATGTGGTATTTGTGGGCAAATTACAGTATTTGGCACCACTGTATGCGGCAACCCAAGATATGTATTCTTCCTGTCGTCGAATGTGCCGACAGTCCAATCAACACCATTGAAGCAATTGCTTATGGCAAGCCCGTTATCGGACTACTCAGGCAACCAAGGGGCTGCCAAGCGAATTATCACACATGTGATTGCGAAAGACGAAGAAGATCTCTTCGCCAAAGCAATTTTGGATCTTGTTGCCCTCCCGGCAGCACGTCTTGCCATATCCAGAAAACTTCGTAAGGCCCTCGCAGCAATGCAATCAACATGGACCTACAATAAAGCGTTGGATAATGCATTTGCAGCATCAGCGAAGATAAACCCGCTATGCCAACTCTCGGAAAGTACTACGGACAAATCAAACGTAATGGCCGAAGCAGATTTAATTGAGTGGACCCCAGAAATACAGATCGCTAACAAACTACTTAAGAGTTGGTTAGTGCCGGGGAACAATCGCGCTCGAGCGAGGCAGAGCGGGCAAATTGAAACGCTGCGACCAACCTCTGCCATATGTAAACATGTTGTTGCCGCGCTATCTACCGCGCAGCATTACGGGCCGCTTTCACTTATACCCAATCGAGTCAAGAAATACCTAGTTTCGAATCCCGATTTCGCAACTGAAACTCTATTAAAAGCAACAGGAATGGAACCTGTAGAAATACGATACTCCGATAAACACTTGAAAACTCAGTTGATGTTGCACGGCGGCGCCAAGAACGCACTGCAAATTCAGCTACAGTCCATTAGTCTGGAAGTTGCTGCGCATCCAATATATACAGTGACGTATGCTTAGAGTGTTGCGCCCAAGTCAGACAAAGCGAAGCGGGAGCGTAATAGAAATGTCGTTCGATTTGGTGGTGAACAAATCGCTTCCCTATCTTCAGTTATTCGACTTGGACGTGCGCATAGAACCAGACTCTCAATGGCAACTCGCAAGAGTGGTACTTAGTGAAAACTTCGCCATTGAGGCCATCTGTCTTGCCTACGATGCAAAACAATATTTCCATAGCATCGAAGCAGATTCAAGTGGGAGAACGTTCGTATGGACGGCGGCACCAAAAGTAGCCTTTGCATTGCCTGTATGGCGCGGGATGGCCAAGAAACTCCTACTCGAATTTCTTTCTATTAGGCAGAATCAGCTTACCGACGTATCCGTGGTGGTGGGGGAAACAGTAACTGAATTTCAATGTTCAACAGAAGCTGATGCCTCCGGATTTCTGAATATCCCATTGAAACCGGCTTTAGCAGAATGCGTGGCCGCAATCCAACTAACGACCGGGCACTTTGCTCTAGCGTCAAGTACGGACAATCGACTAATAGGCATTGCGATACGAGCTTTACTGTATCCAGCGATTTATTCAGGGATGATGAAGAGGAAACGTTGCTGTTGCCTCCACTAGCAAGCGCAATACAAATCGATCAAGCTCGCACAATGACATCCGATTCATTTTTTTCACAACTAAAAAGACTTTTCAGGGCGTATAAATGAAGATACTGATCGCGGTCGACAATATATTTAACGCAGTAGGCGGAGGCCAGCGATTCTTTTCAGGAATGATCAAGCAGCATCCGGAATATCAATACTTTTACTTCACTACAGAGAAGAATGTTCCGAGCGATTCGATTCCGCAAAATGCGACACCTATCTTTCTAGAAAGCTATTACCGCACGAATGAATCCATGCTTGATCTTGAACAGTGGCGAGGGAATAAGGAAATTGTCTCTGATCGGGAAGAAATACGACATCGCTTATTTAATGGACATGGCTTCATCGCTTCGAGAATATCGGGAATTCGACATTATTGAAATTCCTGATTACTTGCCATTGCGGCGTTGCTCCCCGAGATATTGCGGTATCACCAGATAAACTTTGCAAAAGTTATTCTGTCAATGCACGAACTCTCTATGGGCCTGCAAGACAACTGGGTAAATTTCGAAGATATGGGCGCACTGAGGCCTACGAGGTACTTGCGTATCGTAGCGCCGATATACGATATGGCATCGGCAAGCAGTATGTGAGGAATTGGGAAACGGAACAAAATCTAAATGCTCTGCTCATCAATCCGCTAAGCGGATATAGTCGGCAGATAGAGGGAAAGGAAAACAAGAAAAAGAAAAACACAACCAAAACTGAGGATCCAGTCGTTCCCAGCCTATGTTTTGTTGGTAGGCAGGAAAAATGGAAAGGGCCAGACCTGTTTCTTGAGCTTTGTCCAGACTACCCAGGAATATTTTTGACAAGGTATTGATGTGGGGACCCGCCGTTAAGCTTGGCAATGTAGATTCGTCCGTAGTGCTAATGGAACATGCCACGAATAGAAATCTACACATCCACTCCGAAATCATTCCACCCGCAGAATTTCTGAGCCGGCTTGATCGTGACCCAGTTGTAATCTGTCTGCCGTCCCGCAAAGACACATTTAATTTAGTGGCTCTGGAGGCGCTGCTTTCAGGTTGCCCGGCAATTGTGAGCACGAAATGTGGCGCATGTGACTTCCTGGATGAAGTCTATCCCGGTTTGCCTTATGTCAAGATTGACCCGAACAATATTTTAGGTTCTTACGATAGCGTCGTTGACCTCTTAGAAAATTACTCTGAACGCAAGATTGAGTTAATCCGTTATTTGACGAAGGTGACGCCCAAGAATTGGGGAAGCTCTCTGGCGGAAGTTTATGGTCAGAGTAGCACGTCAGATGCGCAAGCAGTCGACGCCCTTGCGTCATCGTTTGGGGAATATAGAAAAGCGATAAACAACTTTTTCCACGCGTAGCTGAGAATCTCAAAGTAGCGACCGTGCGAAAATTCAGCGAAGAATTTCCGTCAATAGAGCGCACTGTTGGCGCCGCAGCAGCCGCTCAGATATCCACTTCAGCAAAACTCAGACAACTAACGGAAGCCGTCTCGGTTCAGGACGGAGTCCGGACGCTCGCTTCCATCATAGACAAAGAGCGCAAATTCCTTTCGAGTTGTGCTTTCTCGGGCGACCGCGTTCGTTACTACACGCGCTGTTAGCCGATGCCGAAATGGCTCGCGGCAATGAACTTCTCTATGCAACATACCGGATTCGAATTATGCGGCTCACTGGCCGCATCAATAGTGAAAAACTAGCGGAAATTCAAGCAATTTTGGTCCGCAATAATTTTGTGGAGGAAGCAAAGGTAGCAGCCCTGCTTTTTCTGGGAAGTAACGATGACATGTACCATTACTTGCTGGGGCGAAAGCGGAATTTTTCGCTCGTTCTGCCGATTGAAAATTCCGAAATAGTGGATTTTCGCCGGGTAAAACCCGCGAAGGTTTCGATAATTGTCTCTGTTTACAATGGCGCTGACAAGATTGACACATTCTTGTCAGGTCTCGAGCGATTCACAGAGCGTTCCAAAGCGATTTCCGAGATAGTCTTTGTCGATAGTAATTCACCAGACAACACGCGTGAGGTTCTGCTTGCGCGACTCCAACAGGCAAAGCAAAGGGGAATTGACGCCCTCTATGTAAGAACATCTAAGCGCGAAACAATACAACGCGCATGGAATCGCGGGATTGGTATATCAAACGGGCATTATCTGGCATTCCTTGGCGTTGACGAGATGAAACGCCCCGATGCTATACGAAGTTCTGGCCGACTATCTTGATGCGCATCCAGGCATAGATTGGATACAAGGCTCAGCAGTAGTAACTGAAGTCAATGAGCGCGGCTCATACGTCCGAGACGTCATGGCATACGATCGCAGCTTCGACTTCCAAGAGATGCACTATCTTGAATGTTGCTACATCAGTTACGTTGGTGCCCTTTACAGGAAATCTATCCACGACAAGGTTGGTTTTGTACGATGACAGTTTTCGGGCTGCTGGGGACACTGAGTTCAAGAATAGGGGCTTTGCCATTTATCAATGTGCATTCGTTACCAATGACCCTGGGCACATTTCTAAACTATCCGGAAGAGCGCACTACACAGAGTCCGACCGCAGAACTTGAAGACATTCTAGCCTGGTACCTTTTCCGATCAGAAGGCGGATTGCGTTATGCCTTCGGCGATGGTCGATCCAGCATCACGAAACTAGTGCTAGCGTCGCTGGACTATAAGAAGAGTTACATGACCATGCGTTGTACAGATGTCGATTTGGCAAACGCGGCTGTAGAGTACTTAGTCTAAATTTGACGATGATCAATTCAAGTTGGTTGAACACTTACTGCCAGGCATTAAGCACCTGCAAATTGCCTACCGTAGGTATGATCAACTCACCACTCTTTCCCAGCCACCGGTAACGAGTTTGATGCAGATTCTTAGTTCGTTTGAACATTCTTGGTTTGACATTACGAAGGCTCGTAACCTTCACCAAACTTTCGCGCTGCCAGTGATGTATACGATAACTAACGATAACCGTTGGCATCAACATCACCTGCTGTGGGATAGCACCTCGAAGACATTAGTATTGGACGACCCAATTGACATTGCAGATATGGCAGGCTGCCGCGATTTAGCAGATGTGTTTAGTTCCTGCAATTCCGATTCGGATTTTGTGAATATTTGTAATGCCTGGCGTGCAGGCAAGACTTCCCAAATCGGCAAACTGGTCTCTGAAAAGTCATTGGATATGTTTATACCCGTGCCACCAAATACGCGAGCAAATCAGATTGATAGTTTAGAGAACGACTTAATTCCGCGGCTTTCTTGTGGAGGAACATATTCAGTGGCGCTTTCCAGCAGAGGGTTAGAGGCCAGGGGACAGGTGTCGGCACCGCGAACTTATTTTGCTGGAATGCTAAAGAATGAAAAGCCGCTGTTAGCTGCCACAAAGGTTGTGGTGTTTCCATGGTTTGATGAGCAGTTGGCATCGTTGGCCGCGAATCGGGCGCTTCAATGTGTGGTCTCCGGGAAAGTCTGCGTTCTGACGAACGTGGTAGCGCGAGTATTGCAGAGTTCGCTTGGGGACCTAATCCTTCCCAATGCCATTTTGGTTTCGGATATGCCTACGCTGGTTTCTCGTGTACAAGAATTGGTTCAGTCACGTGATCTGAAGCCAACTCTCGATGGATTTGGCGACGCAGCGCGATTACATCGTTGGTTCATTCGGTAACGAAGGTAAAGTTGTGCCGCCCAAATCAACAGCAGTCAATGGCAACGTTGAATGGTCTAGTGAAATAGCCTCCTTAAATCGAATAATACGCGCTGCGCTTGAAGGCAATATCGAGGCATTAATCAACTTTAGACAAGCAACACCTTCGGCGCTTTCGGAACAGTTGAATTTTTTGCTCTCAGCAATTCTGGTTGGGAAAAAGCGCCCCAATTCTTGATACAGACCAACAGCTAAAAGACAGTCTGCTGAATTTTTGATGCTCATGCCGCACTCCTGCTAGACGCATGACGATAGCCAGAGAAATCGGTCGCATTGCATAGGGGCACGAGAGGAAATGTCAGCTACTGAATAAGAAGCGTTTGGTAGTTCGAGTGGCTCAGAGTCGTACTGTTAGATTTCAGGAATACGGTAATGACGTTTTTGGTACCATTTTGCATCCAATGCATGTAACCCAATTACTCGAGAAGAATAACGACGAATTTGTAAGCGCGGCATACTTGGCATTGTTAAATCGCCAAGCCGATCCTGCGGGGGGTCAAAATTACCGGCGCATGATGTCTGAAGGCGCCAGCAAATTACAAATTCTTTATTCGATTTATGTTTCAACAGAATGTCGCCCTAGGGAAGTAAATATTATTGGATTGATGGATGCTTTTGCAGAATTAAGGAGGGGAGCGGAAGGCAACAATTCTCAGCCATTGATTAAGGAAAGTGGGAGAAATGCGTTATGTGTCGATGATTTACTTTTACAAGACGGCGATGATTTTATTGCTTCGGCGTACTTGCTGCTTTTAAGACGCCCTGTTGATCAAGTTGGATTAGATAACTACAGAGATAGGCTTAGCGGCGGCGCAAGCAAGACGCAAGTACTTTACGAACTCTCCCTGTCACCCGAATATATTGCGGTCGGTATCGATCCTATTGGTCTTGTTGAAGCGTTTTCAAAAGAAGGTCTGGGTTTGGTCGGCAGAGATTTTTTTTCTTCTTTTCAACGAGGCAGTATTGTTGCAACCAGCCTCGAAGAAATCCTGAAGCAACAAGGCGCCAATTTTGTTGAATCTGCTTACAGGACGCTGCTCAGGCGTCCGCCAGATGAAGCTGGATTTCAATATTATTTGACGAAGCTTATGAATGGTTGTTCGAAGCTACAAATTCTTGGCTAAATATCCAGCGTCGACGAGGCACTCGCCGTTGGCGCAAGTCTTCCTGGGTTGTTGAGCGCTCTATTGAGATTCAAATTGACACAGATCCCGGTACTGGGTGAGCTAATCACATTTTTCATAAGAGTGGAAGGCAATTCCAAGACTGAAATACGATTGCGTATCCTTGAACAACAGATATTTGCATTCGGCCAAGATATCGATGCACGAATAAACAATGTAAAAACTTCAAGAACGAAATTTTGATCGACCAGAGACTTTAACCTAACGTCCGGCTGCTCAAGATCATGACTGGCGCACGGGATGAATCCACTCAAAATGCAGCGAGTGTAAGTCACCCGCCAGCAAAGAACGTCTCAGCGGCGGCGTAAGTCTCCGGTAAGCCAATATCTATAAACCGACGGCCGGACTGAATGGCAGCAACGGCACCACGTCGCACCAACGCCGGAAACACCGTATGCTCCAGCGACACATACCCATTCACTTGGTTCCATTCGCCAAAGGTATCCCGTGTTGCCGCATAGATACCGGCGTTGATCAAGCCTGGCTCGGTACGGACTGTTTTCTCGGCAAAGCCAGTTACCCGCAATCCATCGCATGCGACAGTGCCGAAACGTGCCGCATTATCGACCCGAAACAAGGTCATGGCCAGGTTGGAACTTCTCCAGTCCAACAATTCCACTAGCGCCTCTAACTCAGCGTCGACAAACGAGTCTCCGTTCAGGATAAAGAACGGCCCCGCAATGTCGAATCTGCGCATGGCCTGAAACACTGCACCGCCTGTACCAAGGGGTTCGATTTCGGGGCTGTAGGCAATCGACAGGTCGCTAAAGCTTGCACCGTAATGCGTTTCTACCTTGGCAGCTAGATGACCTGTCGCCAATACCACGCGCGAAACAAGTTTCGACTGGCTCAGGTAGCTCAGCACATAATCCAAGAAGGGACGCCCACCGACCGGCGCCAGCGGCTTGGGCACGTCGCTGACCACCGAGACCAACCGAGTTCCCCTGCCGCCGCACAGCACGATCGCGTCCATCGAATCGCAGTTGTCAAAGGTTGCCGTACACCGAATTGCGGATCATCGTGTATCCCTTGACGAGTTCCTGGATACCGAAATCGAGCGAATAAGCCTGCTTGAATCCAGCAGCCTCGATCTTGGCATTCGATACGACATAATTGCGCTGGTCCGGATCTTTACCGACCTGCGCCTCTTGAAAGACGAAGTTCGGCACATGCTGCTGGATCGCTTCGCACAATTCCCACTTCGACACATTTGCGTCGGAGAGGCCAACGTTGTAGATTTGCCCTTTCATCGCGCCAAAATTATTGATGGCATGCAGAAACACTCGCGTCACGTCACGTACGTGGACGTAATTACGTTTGAAGTGGCTCTCGAATAACACCACGAAGCGGTCCACCACGGCGCGATAGGTGAAGTCATTCACCAATAAATCCGTCCGCATGCGCGGCGACATGCCGAACACCTTGGCCAAGCGAAACTGACGGCATTGGCGTGTTGCATCAGCTCCTTTTCTATGGCTACCTTCTCAATCGCGTACTGTGATATCGGTCGCAGGGCGACTCTTCGGTGCAGAAATTGTTTTCGTCGCCGGTGCCGTACGCGCTGTTGGTGGTCGGCATGAGTACCCACTGATTCGGACTTAGGAGCTTAAGCATCAGTTCAATGGCGTCATGGTTGGTGGTCGTTGCGCCGATCGGATCGCGCGAGCAGAGTGGCGCACCCACCAGAGCAGCCAGCGGGATAATGATATCGGCCTTGGCCATCACCGGCTTCATCACCTCTTCAATCCGGATATCGCCGCGCACCACTTGAAAGTTCGGGGAGTGGCAGCAATGAGCCAGACTGTTCTGCTTGAACATGAAGTTATCCAGCACCGTTACCTCGTGCCCCGCCGCCAAGAGTTCCGGCACCATCGTCGAGCCCAAATACCCCGCGCCGCCCGTGACAAGAATGTTGTAAGTCATCTCAAATTTCTCCCCTCAAATGAAAATCAAACTGCAAGCACTGACTCAACCTGCTCGCACATAAAGTGATAAAGCACGACGTGCATTTCCTGGATGCGCGGCGTCTCGCGGCTCGGCACATCCAGCAACACGTCACAAAGTGGCGCCATCTTGCCCCCCCCCGCGCCCGTCAGGCCAATGGTCTTCATGCCCATTTCCCGAGCGGCGGCCAACGCACGCAATACATTCGGCGAATTGCCGCTCGTCGAAATCCCCCAAAGCACGCCGCCCGCGTGCCCATGGGCTTCGACTTGCCGGGAAAAGACCGTTTCGTAGGTGTAATCATTGCTCCATGCCGTCAACACAGACGTATTCACGGAAAGGGCCAATACGTTATAGGCAGGCCGTTCGCGCAGAAATCGGCCCACCAATTCGCCTGAAATGTGCATCGCATCGCTCGCCGATCCGCCGTTGCCACACACCAGCACCGGGTTACGTACCTTGAGCGCCCCAGTGAGAATGCTTATGGCGGACTCAATACGCGCTGGCAATGATCCCTCGTTCAGCTGCGCGATCAATCGGGCAGATTCGCTTACCCTGTGTGAAAATAAATCCTTCATTCGAAACTTTCCTTAACTAACGCCAAACAGGATTTTAAGGCACGTAGTACGCTCGGGTCCCCTGCATTTGCAACAACCTTCACTACAAATTGAGGTGAAGCGAGCGCTTCCGACTCCGCCCGGTAACGGGGACCATGGCCGTCAACACTGCAAAGCCTTGCCGTAGCCCGGAGCGCTTCCCGGCCTGCAAATCGGCCGCATTGTCGCCGATGATGAGGGAACTGGGCAGATCGCCGTTAAGCATTTCTGCTGCCGCCTGCAACATGCCCGGATTGGGTTTACGCATAGGATGATCGGGATGTCGATAGACCCCAAACCTTCCGGATGATGCGGGGTCGCCAACACCGCATCGACCACAGCGCCGCGGCTATCCAGCCAGTCCAGAATGTACTCATTCACTGCAGCAAATTCTTCCCAACTGTAAAAGTTGCGACCGATACCGGCCTTGATTGGTCACCATTGCCACGCGCCAACCCGCCTCCCGAGCTACTACCACGGTTTCCGCAGCCCCATCGATAAAGCGGATGTTCTCAATCCGGTGCAGGTAGCCAACCTCATCGACCACCACCCCGTCCCGGTCCAAAAATAGGAGTGGTCGTAGTTCGTTAGTCGCAGCTGTTGTCCGCAGTTGGCGCCAAACATGGTCACTACCAACAATCGATGACGGATTCGGCATTGTGTCTATCATGAGTAAATGATCGTCGACCCTTGGGTATCTAGGCCGATATTAATCACCCTGGTCGGTGCAATCGCCTCGATGAAGGCATCGCGACAATCCGGCGGCACTAGCATCAGCAAGAACCCGCCGCCCCCTGCGCCACACAGTTTTCCGCCCAGCGCCCCGAGGCGCGTGGCCTTATCGTAGAGCGTGTCGATTGCCGGCGTACTGACATGCGGAGAAAGCGAACGCTTGAGCATCCAGGAATCGTGCAGCATTCGTCCCAGCTTTTCCAGCATGGGTTCAGGCTGGCCGGAGCCCAGAACCTCGGACGCCTCATCCACCAGATCGAGCATGCTGTCGAGTTGCTTGTTGATCTCGCCAGAACGGGTTCGTGCCAATTGAGACGACACCACTTTGGACGCATGCCGGGCCACACCGGTATGAACCAGCAACAGCGACTGCATCAGGAAATTTAGGCACTCGCCGCGCATCATCATCGGTGTGATGCGGTAGTTCTTGCCATCGAAATCGAAGCGGTTAATGCCGCCAAATGAGGCATGCAACTGGTCCTGAACCCCCACGTTTTCCTGGATAAGTTCCGTTCCAGATGGATCTCCCTCAAAGCCAGGTCAAGTTTGGTGACTTTTCTTCTTTCAAAGTGTGCGATTAAGTTTAACAAGCCCACAGCGAATGTCGAAGAACTACCCAAGCCGGAACTGGCCGGCATATCGGACATCACGCTCAAATCCATCGCCCGCACAATCCGGTAGTGTTCAAAGGCCGCCTTGACTGCCTGTGTTGGATGTCGTCCACGCAACTTACATGCTCGACCTGCGAATAAGCAATGCGGTAATGGTAGGCCTGAATCCCCGAGAGTTTGAGTGCGGCGATGTAGGAGTACTTGTCGATCGCCAAACCAACCACAGCGCCACGGCGATGCTTGAAATAATCCGGATAATCGGTACTGCCCCCGAAGAGGCTGACACGCATCGGCGTGCGGGAGATGAGCATCATCGCCGTGGCACTCCTCAGTACGCCTTGGCGTCTTCCAAACCAGGTGATAGTGCGGCGCAAGCCTCGTCGAGGGTATCGGTACGAAGTCTGGCGCCAGGCTTTTCATCTTCGCCACAACCAGGCATTTCGACTTGGCACCGACGTATTTGGACTCATCGTACTGAATCAAGGATGAATCGTAGCCAACTGTTTTGCAGATCGATTCGGCGAACTGCCGAATGGTGAATTCTCTCCGGCGCCAATATTGATCAGGTCGTTGTCCGACGACGCAACTAGTCGCAACATCAATTGGACGAAATCGTCGACATAGACCAATTCACGCCTCTGATAGCCATTGCCCCATAGCACCACAGGCTCTCCAAAGTGATTGCCACGAATAATTTTGCGAATCAGGTCAAAAACGAAGTGCATCTGTCGGCCATCCGTGTGATATCCAGGCCCATACAGCGTCGAAGGCACCGAGACATAAATAATTGAGGCCATACTGTTTCGCCAGTGCCCATGGCGCCTACATACGGAAATGCGCTTGGTCATGCCGTAAGTGAACAGACTTTCGATGGGAATACCGTCGAGGTAGTTTTCCTCAACTAGAGTCTTATCGGGCGCGTAGGAGCAACTTGTTCCCATAAATACCAGCTTGGCTTGTGGCTGTGCCTGTTGCCACCAAGCCAACACGTTCGTGTTGATCTGCTGGTTGATGATCCACTTGTTCACCCGGATGGCGCAGGCAGAAATCGCCCGCCTGAGTCCACGCGGCGAGATGGAAAATGGGGTCATAGCGTGTATTGGCGAACGGATGGAGTGTACCTTGGCGCGTCAAATCAAAATTGCGACTATTGAGTTTGACAAGATGGTGCTCTGCGTCTTCAAGCGTCCGACACAACGCCGTACCCAAATAGCCGGTTGCCCGGTCACCAGAATTTCCTTCACGCGTCATCCTTCGGGTCAACCAAGCGAACTCCACGCCCATGTCGATCAAGCGCTGATTATTGGCCAGAATCTCTTTCTTGAAATTCCACGCCAACACGTAATACACATCCGGTGGCACCAGTTTGTCGTCTTCCATCACTACTGGGATATGCATGCCGGGCGAGATCAGGCCGTCACGCAAAGCGTTCTTTTCCACAAGAAACTCGAGGTAATCTGTTCCGACCCCAAAGTAACTGAGCAGCGTATTTCCCTTCACGGGGGCGCCCATCCCGTAAATGCGTTTCCCTTCGACCTTTTTTTTCTGCTTGAGGTAGGCGAGGTTTTCCCGTTTCATCACCTCGATGCGCTGGGCAAACTCCAGATACGTTGAAAGCTCGTTGGCTCCGGTACGATCCTCTTCAGCGCGCAGCGCTTCCAGGCGTTCGGAGGTTGGGCGGGACCTCGATGCGCCACATAGGCAATCATCGAGCCGCCATGAATCGGTGCCAGATAAGCATCGAAGGATTCCAGTCCATGCCGGTTAAGCAAAACTTCGATCGTTCGTAAATTGTAATACAGGAGGTGCTCGTGATAGATCTGGTCGAAGGCAAGGTTTTCGATAATCCGCTTCATGTACAGAAACTGGACGATGAACACACCATCTTCAGCCAGCGCGTTCTTGATGCCGTCTGCGGCAGAGTGCAGTTCTTCGAGATGGAAGAACACTCCGGCCGCGTTGATGAGTTCAAATTTGCGTCCAAGTTCGGCCACCAGTGCAGCATTGAAATAGCGATTGAGCGTCGGTACGCCGCCGTCATTGGCCATCACAGCTGTCTTCTTGGAAGACTCCACGCCCAAGACTTCGCAGCCGTGGCGCTGGAAATGTTTGAGTTGAGTGCCATCGTTGGAGCCCACATCAAGGACCGCGACGGTCCTCTTGTCCCGGTCGGGAAAAAAGCGAGACAGGCTTTCGTCGGCGATCCCTTTGAAATGGGCGCTATGATTTGGTCACACCTGACAGGTAGGTATGGTTTCCGAACATAATCCTCTTTGGGGACGGTGTAATCGAGGTTGGGCGGTATGACACTGTCTACAAAAGTACACGCGCAACGGATAGAACGGTTCTTTGCCCACCTGCTCTGGTTTGAGAAAATCGTTGCACCAAGGTTGAAGTCCGAGGTCGATACAGTGAGTTAATTCCCGCGAATCACATACGCGGCAGGCCATTTCCATCCTTATTGAGTCCTTTAATTTTTGATGTTGATGAGTATCGAATCAAAATAATCGCTTGCGAACTCTTCCATTGTTCGCAACGATATCGCTAATTCTAGAAAAAGTGATCGCGAGGAGGGTCGGCCAATTCAGACTGGATACCGTCTTACCTGCCAAGGTCACACAATCTCAAGATGAACTCCGAATACCTGAGCAAGAATTCTGTGCCGAAAAGTCGGCCTCCCTGATTGTCCAACATAAATTGAACGAAGAACGACGCGAGACTCAAACTATATACGACAGCAGTGAACAATTCCGCTTATCTTAAGACAGTATCCCCGGCATGAGAAGTCTCATTGAAAGCCTGTCCACCACAGCTTCGCGCCAGCCATGAATAACTTTCTCCAGCAGGTTGGCGATGGTGGATTTGCCCGAACCGGAGAGACCGGTGAACCAGACGCATCTGGCTTTCTGGTGCTTTTGCGCGGCGCGGGCCGCCTTGTTGATTTCCAGCGCCTGCCAGTGGATGTTTGCCGCCCGGCGCAGCGCGAATTCGATCATGCCCGCGCCGACAGTCTCATAGCTGAGTTTTTCGATCAGGATAAAGCCGACTAATATGCAGCTCTGCGCATAGAGCTCATAGGCCACTTTCTGGCTGAGCGAGATATTCACCATGGCGATCTCGTTCAGCGCCAGCGTCTTGGCCGCCAGATGGGCGCCGCTGGTGATGTCTTCGCAGTACTTGATCTCGCTGACCGTCGCCGTGACTTCCTTGTTGTGCAGCTTCAGCAGATAGGGCCGCCCGCGCAGCAGTGGCTGCCCGGACATCCACAGCAGCCGGCATGCAAACTGGTCGGCCACTTCCAGCTGGGGGAGCCTTGACCAATGGGGTTTGAGTCTGAACGGGTTGCGTCATGCCAACGGGGTATGAGCCTGAACCGGTAGCGGGCGTCGATCATGATACGAGGCATGGTGACCGATATTAACGACCAACAATTGGCGACGCTGGCTCAAGCGCAAGCTTTTCTCGACGTAACAGCAGCAGTTGATTTAACGGTTGCTCCCGGTGAGCGTTACAACTTCATCGCCCGGACCGTGCGAGCAAAATAGTCAATGAGCAAACTTTCATCAATGACTAACAGTACCACAGCCAGCGTATCAGGCTAATTCGCGTTTCCCATAGGCACAACACTCAATTCCCCACTGGCGCAGGCACTGAATAACCGTGCAGTGTCAACAAGGCATGTTGCCTTGCTTCGCGCAAATCGGTCTCAACCATTTCCGCGCACATCCCCTCCACCGTGATTTCAGGAACCCAGCCGAGCTTGGATCTGGCTTTTGACGTGTCACCCAGCAACGCTTGGACCTCTGCTGGCCGAAAGTACCGCTTGTCGACGGCGACGATGACATCGCCAACTTTCAGCGCTGGCGCATTATCGCCTTCGATTGCCGCAACGATGCCCGTTTCCCCGATTCCGTGTCCTTCGAACCTCAACGTGACGCCAAGCTCACGGGCGGCCATGCTCACGAAATCACGAACTGAATGTTGTATGCCGGTCGCGATCACAAAATCGTCGGGCGAATCCTGTTGCAGCATCATCCACTGCATGCGCACGTAGTCCTTGGCGTGGCCCCAATCGCGCAGCGCATTCATGTTCCCCATGTACAGGCACTTTTCGAGGCCTTGCGAAATGTTCGCCAGGCCGCGTGTGATCTTGCGCGTAACGAAAGTCTCGCCACGCCGTGGCGACTCATGATTGAACAGGATGCCGTTGCAGGCATATATGCCATAGGCCTCGCGATAATTTACCGTGGTCCAACGAGCAAATAACTTCGCGATGGCGTACGGGCTGCGCGGCAAACTATGAAACCCAAGCACTGGCGCGCCTTTCACGGCTTTTTTGCCCCAAACACCTCACCAAATGGCGATCTACGTTTTTTGGGAAGCCGTAAGTGGGCCTTCGAGCGAGAAAACGGCTATCGCAAATTTGTCGTATCGTAAAACTTCCACTTCGGCAAATGCCCCCGTTTCAAAGCGCGAGTCTGATGATTAACAGCAAGTGTAGCCGGATGGAATGAAATGCAATTCGCGGCCGTCTTTTCATTTGAGTCGGATCCCGGATTACGCTGCGCTTCATCCGGGCTACGGAACTGGGAACTGCCGCAATCAGGCGCTCCTTTGGTCAACGCCAACCACTTCACAATCTCCGCCGCACACGCCTCCGCATCGGTGGTGCCCGCTTGCAGATGTATTTCCGGCGCGTCCGGTACTTCGTAGGCGCTGTCGATGCCGGTGAAATTCTTCAGCTCGCCCCGCCGCGCCTTGGCGTAGAGGCCTTTCGAATCGCGGCGCTCGCAGATCTCCAGCGGCGCATCGACGAATACTTCGATGAATTCGCCTTCGGCAAACAGGTCCCGCGCCATTTTTCGCTCGGCGCTGAACGGCGAAATGAAGGACGCCAGCACGATCAGGCCCGCATCCACCATCAACCGCGCGACCTCCGCCACGCGGCGGACATTTTCCACGCGGTCGGCCTCGGTGAATCCCAGGTCGCGGTTGAGGCCGTGGCGGACGTTGTCGCCATCGAGCAGGTAGGTGTGCTTGCCGGCGGCGTGCAGGCGCTTTTCCAGCACGTTGGCGATGGTGGATTTGCCGGAACCGGACAGGCCGGTAAACCATATGCAACGTGCGGTCTGGTGCTTCGCGGCGGCGCGCGCCTGCCGGTTTATTTCCAGCGCCTGCCAGTGGATGTTGGCGGCGCGGCGCAGGGCAAATTCGATCATCCCCATGCCCACGGTCTCGCGCGTGAGCTTGTCGACGAGGATGAAGCCGCCCAGCGCGCGGCTCTGCGCATAGGGCTCGAAGGTCACGTTCTGGCTGAGGGAAAGGTTCACCATCGCGATATCGTTCAACGCCAGCGTCTTTGCCGCGAGGTGCGCACCGCTCGCGATGTCTTCGCGGTATTTGATTTCGGTCACCGTCGCGGTGACGTCCTTGTTGTGCAGCGTCAGCAGATACGGCCGGCCGGGCAACAGCGGGTGCGCGGACATCCACAGCAGCCGCGCTTCAAACTGGTCAGCCACTTCCGGCGGCGCGTCGGCGGCGGCGATGACATCGCCGCGCATCACATCGACGGCTTCGGTCAGTGTCAGCGTGACCGACTTCCCTGCGTCCGCGCGCGGCACATTACCGCCCGCAGCCACGATTTCTTTCACCTGCGCAAGCACGCCAGAAGGCAGTACGCGAACCCGATCACCGGGACGCACCTCGCCGTCCGCGATACTGCCATGAATGCCGCCGTTATTCTGGTCGGCGCGATTCACGCTTTGCACCGGCATACGCAGGGGCCGGTGCGTGTCACCGTTGGTTGTCTCGACGTTGTTCAGGTAATCGATCAAGGTTGGCCCGCGATACCAGTGAATGCGCGCGCTGGGGGACGCGACGTTGTCACCATTGAGCGCCGAGAGCGGGATGGTTTGAATCGACGCAAAACCCAGGCCCGCGCAATATTCCCGATACCTGGAGTCAATGCGCTCAAATAGCGGCTGATTGAATTCGATCAGGTCCATTTTGTTGATGGCCAACACCAGGTGCCGCACGCCCATCATCGCCGCGACGCGCGTGTGCCTCAGCGTTTGCGCAAGCACGCCCTTGTGCGCGTCGATGAGGATGACTGCGAGTCCGGCGGTCGAGGCGCCGGTCGCCATGTTGCGGGTGTACTGCTCGTGGCCGGGCGTGTCGGCGACGATGAATGTCCGTTTGCCGGTGCTGAAGTAGCGGTAGGTGACATCGATGTCGATGGCGAGGCCTGGCGGATTGATCGCGTCGCCCTCGGCGCTGAGTCGCGCCGATTCTTGTTCCAGCGCCGCCAACTCGTCGTCGGCAATACGTTTCGCTTCGTGCAACAAACGGCCGACAAGCGTCGATTTCCCGACACCCTCGCTGCCACAGGTGAGGAGGCGCAGCACGTTCTTGTCTTGCTGCGCAATACGCATTGCGGTGGGTCCGTCAAGCGTGGGGGTGACAAAGTTGGTCATCAAAAAAAATCGCCTTTCTGTTACTTCTTGCCTGCCGGGCCCGGTCGCGATACCGTTCGCTTAATCACCGTTCGCCCTGATCCTTCGAATCCCTCAGGACAGGGTACGCTCCGCGTATCGAAGGGTGATAGGGCTTCGATACCTCAGCCCGAACGGTGTATTCATTTACGGAAATCTCAATAAGCGAACAGCATTGGGCCAGGTGGGCAAAATCGATTTTCGTTGCTCAAAATTTGCAGCGAATGATGCGCTTCCCTGCGTTCATGCCGCCAACCGCGCCAGCCAATTCGCGGCATCCGTGATCGCAATCCCGTTTCGGGACTCTTCCTGCCGCAAGTTGTAAACAACCTGCACCGCCTCGGCATCGGAAAACTGCTCCGCAAAGCGTGTCAATGCCCGGTGCGGCTTGTTGTCGCCCAGCTTGCATTCGATCAACTGCGTCAGTTTGCCCGCATCGCTGAGCGCGAAGTCGATTTCGGCGCCATCCTTGGTGCGGATGTAATGAAGGCCGGCGTCGCGCCCTGCACTATCTTGCATGAAATGCGCCTGCTTCAACAGCATTCCCGCCACTGCATTTTCCAGTCGCACGCCCTGATCACCACGCACGAGTCCGGTGTCAAAAAAATACACCTTCGGCGTTTGCAGTATGGCGCGCCCGACGTTGCGGTGCCATGGATGCACCGTAAACACGATGAACAGCGCTTGCAAAATATCGAGGTGTCGCTTCAAGGTCGCGGGCGCAACAGCGAGATCGCGCGCGATCGAGGCCAACGACACCGGCGATCCGACGCGCTCGCGCAGCAGTTCGACAAACATCCGCATCGTATTGATCTCATGCAATCGCGAAAACTCCAAAATATCTTCACGAATGAGATCGTTGAAATATTGCGCCCGCCAGCGGTCGGCCTGGATTGAATCGGCGGCGAGGCAAGGCTCCGGAAAGCCACCGCGTTCCAGCAGATGATCGAGCGCGGTTGCGGGCTCGGCGCCCTGCTGCTCGCACCACTCGTGCACCGAAATCGGATGCAGGCGATACGAGAAATACCGCCCCGCCAACGAATCACCGGCCTGGCGAAACGTCTCCATGCGGGCGCTGCCCGTGACCATCAATGCCTGCCCCGCCGGGCGGCCATCGGCAACCCCTTTGAGCCATGCCTTCCAGTTCGGCATCTTGTGAATCTCATCCATCACCAGCAATCCGGCCCGTGGATTCCAGGATTGCCGCTGCAATACGGCACGATCCGCGAGGACGTCCCAATTCATATATTGGGCAGTCCCGAACGACAGCATTACCTGCCTGCTCAACGTGGTCTTTCCCACTTGGCGCGGCCCTGTCAGCACCACGATCTTGGATGCAAGATCGTTCAGGACCAGTTCGTCGAGATAGCGTTTCATGCGCCAAGTATACAATTATTGCAATATAGTCGCGACTATATGGAGTTTTACTTACATAAAGTCGCATTTATGGCGGGCAGCGGGATGAATGGTGGCACCCAGACTTCGCTGGCTGTCACAACCTGATGGAGACCGACAACTCTATGTCTGGCGGGCCTTTCCAACCATTTTCGCCTGGAAACCCCCGCCAAATGGCGATCTGCGTTATTTCGTGACCTGCACCACCGTCAGCACCGGATACGCCACCGAGAACACCACATTCAGGAACTTCTGCAGTTCAACCGCCGGCGCGTTCGTGACGTACAGCAAATCCTTGTTGTTGATTGCGAAGCTCTGCATGACGAAGAAGCTCGCCGGATTGCGCAAATCGATGCGGTAGATGACGGGGACCATGCCATCCGGCGTGCTCATCACCGGTTGCCTGGGCCACTTGAGGGCGTCCGCCGGCTCGAATCGGAAGATAAATACGCCCTTCGCGTCGGAGCGTGAATCCTGCAGGCCACCCGCGCGTGCCAGCGCCTGCGCCAGCGTGATGCCCTGCGCTTCAAAATTGATTTCTTCATTCTTGCCGGTCGCGCCGAGCGCGGTGAAGCTGAGCGGCTGGAACATCGCGGTGACGACGTCGCCGGCCTGCATGCGCACATTTTGCAGCGGGTCGCGGATGATGGTGTCCAGCGGCAGCGAATACACGTTCCTGCCGCGCGTGACCTGAATCGTTGTCTTGTTCACCGGTTGTTTCACGCCGTCGGCGGCGGCCAGCACATCGAGCAGGCGCTCGTTGCTGGGCGTGATGGGCACGCGGATGCTGTGCGTTACTTCACCGACCACCGTGACGCTCGATGAACTATTGCGCGTCAGGCGCACCAGTGCTTCCGGCTGGTTGGCTTTGCCGGTGAGACGCTTGACGACGTCCGCTTCGATGGCTTGCAGCGTTTTGCCCGCCGCCGGGATGCGCCCGGCAAAGGGCACGCTGATATAGCCTTCACTGTTCACGACTTGTTCCGGCAGCACGGTGGCGCGCACGCCGGAAACGGTGCCGCGCGCATCGAGGGTGCCGACGCCGAACAACGTCGCCGGCGGCGCTTCCCAGATGGAAACCTCCAGCACGTCGCCATTGCCGACCTTGTGCGTGACGCTGACCGCGTCGCCCAGCATTTCGGAGAACGAGTAAAGCTTGCGTTGCGCGAGCAGGCGGCGCGTCACTGCATCATCGACTTCGACGATCTGGATGGCATTCGCGGCCGCAGGCAACGCGGATTGCTCGACTTCCTTGGTGCTGGGTCCGCTGGTGGGAAGGTATGCGCAGCCGGACAAGGTGACCGCTGCCGCGGCGGCAGCGAACAGGATGATTGCAGGAAATCGAAAAGTCGGCGCCATATTCTCACTTGATCTGAATGGAAATTGGACAGGCGGGCGGAGTTCAACGCCTGTTTGCGTGCGAACGAGCAGCCTGTAGTGTAATAGAATCCAGCCATCGCGCCCACTCTTGCGCATCGGCAAATTAACGGCTGCATGCCGATTGCAACAGCCGCTACTTTCTCCGCGCCCGATTCCACGCCCGCCATCAAACCCGATTTCGCGCCCGCCACCAAAACACCCCCTCCACCTTGCCACCCTTCCTGATCGACATCACGCGCCTTATCTACCGGCGCCTCACGAACGCGCTGCCCACCGGGATCGACCGCGTTGGCATCGAGTACGTTCGTCATTACGGCGCGCAATCGAGAGCGGTGTTATGCCTCGGCCCATTCAGCGCCGTGCTTTCCAGGGCCGACTCGCAGGGGGCCTTTCGCGCCTTGCTCGCGCCGGAGGCGCCGATGACGCTGCTGGCCATCAGGCTGATCGTAACCGCATTCCTCACCTATTGGGTTCCACACGATTTGAAAGGCGCGTTCCTGTTCAACACCAGCCATACGGGTCTCGAAAATCGTTATTACGCCTGGCTGTTGCGGCGCATGGGCGCGCGCACGATCGTCATCGTTCACGACCTGATCCCCATTACCCATCCCGAGTATTGCCGCCCGGGCGAATACGCGGCGCACGCCAATCGCATGCGCTGCGCGGTAGCCGTGGGCGCCGGTATCGTGGCGAATTCCGCGCATACGCTGGCCGATCTGCAGGCGTTTTGCCGTGACAAGGGCCTCGCTTGTCCACCCGCCATTTCGGCCCTGCTCGCGCCGGGGTTACCGGCCATTCCCGCTGGCCCGCGGCCGATGGCCGCGCCATACTTTGTCATCGTCAGCACCATTGAGCCGCGCAAGAATCACTGGATGCTGTTGCATTTGTGGCGGCATCTTGTCGCGACGATGGGTACATCGGCGCCGTGCCTGGTGATCATCGGCAAGCGCGGCTGGGAATGCGAAAACGTCGTCGATCTGCTCGAGCGCTGCATCCCTTTGCGCGGCGTAGTGATCGAGAAATCGCAGTGCAGCGACGCGGAACTGATCACATATCTTCATCACGCCCGCGCGCTCCTGTTTCCCTCCTTTGCCGAAGGCTACGGGCTGCCGGTGACCGAGGCGCTCTCGCTCGGCGTGCCGGTCATCGCCAACGAGTTGCCGGTGTTTCGCGAGACCACCGATGGCGTGCCCGACTACGCCGACCCGCTCGACGGTAATCGCTGGGAAACCTTGATTCGCGACTATACGCAGCCCGATAGCCCGCTGCGCGCCGCGCAGATCGAGCGCATGACCCAATTCCGGCTAACGACGTGGCCGCAGCATTTCACGCAAGTTGAGGCGCTGCTGGCGAGCCTGGATGAGCGCGCCGCATCCGCCGTTACGCGGG